>DATDFP010000244.1:0-2894 GCA_036522535.1 Gemmatimonadales bacterium | reverse complement strand
CCCGCCGTGCCGCACAGGATGGGAAGTGGAAGCCGGATGCCGTAAGCGAACCGCATCACGAGCATGATCCGGCCGTCGTTCGCACGCACCAGGGCGCGCGCCCGGGTGAGAGCGGGCTGCCAGCGCGACGGCAGTCGTGCGAGGGCCCGCTCGCCGTAGCGCCGGCCCAGCGCGAAGTAGATCTGGTGGCCGACGGTCGCGGGGACACACGCGATCAGCCACACCACCCACCAGGGCCAGTAACCCTGCTGGGCGAGGGAGCCGCCGACGATGACGGCGGCTTCTCCCTGGAGCCAGGCCCAGACGAACAACACCGGGCCGCCGTAACTGTGGACGACCGTGCCGAAGTCCATCGACCGGAAAGATACCGGTCCGCGACTCGCAGCGGTGGTAGGGGCGCAGCATGCTGCGCCCCCTCACGACGAGGGCGCCGGTCCGCACCCTCAGCCGCGAACCGCGGGCTCCAGCCGGAAGGTGGTCTTTCCGTGAAAGAAGCTGTTCTCGTGTCCGATCATGAACGGGGTCTCGATGTCGTGGTTCGCGAGAATCAGTCGCAGGTCTCGCGCGTCGGGCGGCAGATCGAACACCAGGTCGGTCGTGTACGACTCGCCCGGGACGAGCGCGCGCTGGAGCGCCTCAGTGGGCGCCTCGTAGCGCCGCCCCAGGCCGTCCACGATCGCCACGTAGCGGCGGTTCGGCGTGAGCGGGCCCATCCCTCGGTGTGGCGAGATCGTCTGCTCGTCGAAGCGCACTTTCACGGTCACGACGTAGAACGTGCCCCGGGCGGTCCGCCCGTCGAGCGTCTTCACGGTCTTCACGCCGGCCACCGAGTACGCGAGGTGGCAGTCCACCTCGCAGATGTGCTTCTCCTCGTTCAAACCGAGCACCCGGTCCTTGCTCGTGACGGAGGCGAGCAGGAACAATCCGGCATAGACGCCACCGCCCGCCAGCACGAGCTTCGCGATCAGCCTGGCGGCGTCGGGACGCCTGAGGATCAGGGAGAAGACCAGGAGCAGGCCGGCCGCCCCGGATCCGAGGACGAGTGCGACGAACGTCAGGAAGCTCAGGGGGTTCAGACCGTCGGTGATCATTTCCGGGTCTCCGTGCAGAGGAGCGCTCTCAGGCTCGCCCGGTGTTCGCGTACGGCCGCGCGCGCCCGCTCCCGGGCGAGGTTCCAGTTGCGCCAGTCGTCGTGGTCGTCCCGGGCCCACCGCGAGAGGAGCCTCCGAGCCGCGCGGCACTGCTCGGTCTCATCGAGGCGCGGCAGAGCGGCGAGCAGGGTGGGCACCGCGTCGGCGCTCAGCGAGGCGGCGTACGCCGCGTCGAACGGGCGGTGCGCGGCCGGTCGCTCGAGGTTCGTGCGCACGATGAACGCGTCGGGGTTGAGCAGGTGCAGCCCTGCGAGCACGGCGAATCCCTGGACCAGAGCGCCGAACGCGAATCGCCGCGGTTGCCCGCGCAGCGCCGTCCAGCCGAACCACGCAAACACGCCCGCCAGGTACACCATGAACGCGCTGGAGTAGAGCCGGATCTCGGACAGTCCGAACTCGTCCACGTAGAGCTGCATGCGCCGGAGCGCGGACGCCATCACCGCCGCGAGCAGCACCAGAAGCAGTCCCGCGAGGTATCGGAAGGTTCGCCGGCCCGCGCGCGGCTCGTCACGCACCGCCCACTCGGCGCCGAGCAGGATGGGAAGCACCATCGCGCTGGCCGTGACGAGCTCGAAGAACCCCCGTCGGGCGTACTCCGCGTAGGTCAGCCCGGTGGCGCCTTGGACGAGCTCCGCCCCGCCGAAGAGATATCGTAGCTGGATGACCACGAAAAGCAGGAACAAGAGATCGAGGAGCCCGAGCGCGGTGGCGACCGGGACGATGCCGAGCGTGAGGCGCGAAGCTTCCGGGTCGGCTGGTGGGGGCACGGGGCGGAGCAGGGCGCCCCACAGGTACCCCGCGGCGAGCGTCGTCAGAAATGCCGCGACAAAGATGTGCGACGTCGCGGCGGTGAGATCGACGTCGAAGACGTTCGCGGCCACGTTGCGAAACACGGCGTCGGCGGAGGCAAAGAGCCCGCCGAACACGAGCAGGAGGGGGAGCGCGAGCAACGCACCGACGGCCGCCGCGCGCGCCTGCGGGAGCCGGCCCCCGCGCGGCAGCTCGCTCCACGCGACCTCGCGGCCGACTAGCAGGAAGACCCCGACGCATGCGCTCACGGCGGTGGCGAGCGCGGCGGTCACGTATTCCCACGCCTGCCGGCCACGCAGGGCGACGCCGCGCAGGCTGAGACTGGCCAGGGAGAAGACGATGGCGAGCCCGATCGCGTCGAACGCGCGCAGGACGCCCGAGTCCCGGGCTGCGAAGTTCGAGCCGAGGAGGAGGGCCGTCGCGGCGAGCCAGGGGGCGTCCCCGCTCACGACGGCGGCGCCTCGCCGCCGAGCGGTCCAGGCCGCCGCGAGAACGAGCGCCACGGTGCAGAGGAGCGCGTTGAGCCCCCACGGCGTGGCGCGCAACAGTGTATCCCCGGCCATCCCAAGCGCGACGGCGGCGCCCAGCACGGCGAGCGCGAGCCGCGTTCTTTCGCTCGGAGCGCTCATCCGGCGGCCGCCTCGGGCAAGGCGCCGAAGCGGCGCTGTCGCGCGTGGAATTCGGCGATCGCCAGGGCGAGATCGGCCGCGGTGAAGTCGGGCCACATGACGTCGCTGAAGACGAGCTCTGCGTACGCCGACTCCCACAACAGGAAGTCCGAGAGCCGCCGCTCGCCGCCGGTGCGCACCAGCAGATCCACGTCGGGGAGGAGAACGCCCGCGGAGATGGCCCAGCGGGCCGAGTAGTCCACCGCGAGCCGCAGGCGCAGTTCCGCGCCGTCGCGCGTGACGCGCTCGGCCGCCGCGATGCTCG
>DATDFP010000243.1:0-5489 GCA_036522535.1 Gemmatimonadales bacterium | reverse complement strand
GCTCCCGGGAGGAGCGCGCGCAGGGCCAGCCCGAGGGGAGCGCCGTAATAGCGGCTGATCCAGCGCCCCAGCTCGAGCAGCGCGGGACTCAGCGCGGGCCGCTCCCGATCGGGCGCGGCTTCGATCGACTTCGCGGCCACGCCGGGCGCGGGCGCATCCACGGCCACCACGACACCCACGATCCGGCGCCGCCGCACGGGAACCACTACCCGCGCGCCGGGGACGACGTGTCCGGCGAGAGACTCGGGAAGCCGGTACGTGTAGGTGCGGGGGACCGGAACGGGGAGAACGACCTCGGCGTATCGGAGGGGGGAGGAGCCGCCGCCGGCGACGGTCGCCCCGCTCATCGCCGCCGAACGCCCAGCCCCGGCCCCGTGGGAAGACGGATCTGCCCGCCTTCTATCGTCGCGCCGGCGAAGGGGTCGTTCGCCGTGAGCGCGGCGCCGTCCAGGTCGGCGGCATCCACGAGCGGCGCGAAGTGCGCAGCCGCCGTGATGCCGAGCGAAGACTCGATCATGCAACCCACCATGACGAGCATGCCGTGCGCGCGGGCGGTCCCGATCATGCGCAGCGCTTCGCGCAGCGAGCCGCACTTGGCGAGCTTGATGTTGATCCCGTCGACGACGCCCGCCACCCGGGGAATGTCCGCGTTCACGACGCAGCTCTCGTCTCCGACGACGGGGAGGATGCCCTGGCGTCGCAGCGCGGCCAGGCCGTCGAGGTCCTGGGGCGGCAGGGGCTGCTCCACGAATTCGACCCCGTAGTCCTTGAGCATCGCGAGCATCTGCATCGCCCGCTCCCTGGTCCACCCGGCGTTCGCGTCCACGCGGATCGGCTTGTCGGTGGCGTCGCGCACGGCGCGCAGAATCCGCTCGTCCTGGTCCGTGCCGAGCTTGATCTTGAGGATCGGGTACGCCGCAGCCTCGAGCACCTTGTCCCGGATCTTCTCCGGCGTATCGATGCCGATAGTAAAGGAAGAGCGCGGGGCCGTGGAAGGGTTGAGCCCCCACAGACGCCACAGGGGCTGGCCGACCCGCTTGCCGACGAGGTCATGCAGCGCCGCCGACAGCGCGGCCCGGGCGGCGGCGTGCTTCGGGACCACTTGCGCGAACCTCGCTTCGGCGGCCTCCAGATCGAACACGTCGCCCGGCAGATGCGGCTCGACCTGCTTCAGGGCCGCGAGCACCGTCTCCACGGTCTCGCCGTAATACTTCGACGGGTCGGCCTCGCCCCAGCCTTCCGCGCCGTCCGCATCGGTGAGACGCACCCAGACCACGCGGTGGACCTCTTCTCCGCCCCGTGCGATGACGAAGCGATGCTTGGTCTGGAGCGTGACGATTTCGGCGGCGAGCTTCAAGGACATCGGGCGGCTTGGTCTGGGAGCCGAAAGATACGTTATCCTCAGGCGAGCGCGCGCACCGTCTCCGACACACCCGCCGCCAAAAGATCGAGCCGGTAGCCCCCTTCGAGCACGGCCACCACGGGCGCCGGCGCGACGCGCTCGCGGAACGCGATGGCCCACGTAGCCATGTCCTCGGGACCGAGCGTGAACCCGCCCAACGGGTCGCCCAGGAGCGAGTCGTATCCCGCCGACACGAGCAGCAGGTCCGGCCGCCAGGCGTCGAGGGCCTTATCCACGGCTCCGATCAGATCGCGCACGTAGATCTCGCGCGGCAGCCCGGGTGGGCGCGGCACGTTGAAGACGTTCCCCACTCCGCGCTCGTCCTCGCGGCCCGTTCCCGGATACCAGGGATACTGGTGGATCGAGACGTAGCGGAGGGAGGGATCGGCTTCCACCAGCGCCTGCGTGCCGTTGCCATGATGGACGTCCCAGTCGACGATCAGCACCCGGCGCCCGCCGCCCAGCCGCTGGGCGTGGCGCGCCGCGACGACGACGTTATTGAGCAGGCAGAACCCCATGGCGCGGGACGCGAGCGCGTGATGCCCGGGCGGCCGGAGCAAGCCGAAGGCGCTGCCCGTGGCGAGTCCCTGTTCCACGGCGCCGATCGCCGCGCCCGCCGCCGCGAGCGCGGCGTCCCAGCTCTCGCCGCTCATCACGGTGTCAGCGTCGAGCACGCCGCCGCCCTGCCGGCCCAGGCGCTCCAGCGCATCGAGGTACGGGCCCGGGTGCACACGCTCCACCTGCTCCCGCGTTGCGGGACGCGCCTCGCACCACCGAATGACGGAAGCCATCGCCGGGGCGTGAAGGGCGTCGAGCACAGCGGTGAATCGTGCCGGCCGCTCGGGGTGTCCTGCGCCCGGATCGTGCAGGCGGCATGCGGGGTGCCAGACGACGGAGGCGGTCACCCGGGGTCGTTCAAGTTCCTGCCGTGCAACAGCTCCCGAATCGACTCCACGTCCGCCCGTATGTCTTGCCGCGCCTGGTCGAGCTCCGCCATCGTCCGGCGGTAACGGCGCCAGCCGAGCACGACGAGCCCGGAGGCGAGCGCGCAGGCCGCCCCTGCGACGACGAGCGGTGGGCGGCCGAGTGTCACGCCGCCATAGACGAGCAGGAGGGCATCGAGGGCGAGGAACCCCACGGCGCATGTCGTGAGGGCCCGGTGGGGAGGACGCCGCGCCGTCATCGCACCGGTTGCCGCCGCGCGGGAAGGACGATGAAGGGTGCGTTCGGACCGGCGCCGAGGTCGCCGAGCGTCGCCGACTCGTCCTGCACCAGGCCGCCGCGAAACTTGACGAGGTAGTCGCCCGGCGGCACGGACCGGCGCCTCAGGGCTTCGCTCAGGGCCCGGCGCTTCAGCTCTGCGACTGTGGTCGTGGGCTCGACCGCGAGCGCCACCTGGTCCCAGACGTCGGTCACCATCACGCGCACCGCGTAGCGCCCCCCCACCGCCACGGCGGTCATGCCACCTCCACGCCCCCCTCCAGCGGCAGGGTCGAGAAGAAGCGATCCACCGCCTGGTCGAAGAACAGCGTGGAGGCCCGTATCCTCGTCTTGCCGGCGCCGTCCGTCCAGGCGCTGAACACGACCTCTTCGCCTCCCTGCCCCCGCAGCGCGACGAACTGGGGTCCTTCCTTCTCCACGAACGCCGCCGCGTGCGGCACCCGCTCGGCGAAAAACGCCTTCGCCCGCTCGAGCACCTCCCCGGGCGGCATGGCCACCGTGGTCGTGTGGATCATGGCAGGCGCAGGGTGGTGATGCCGGTCGGCTGGAGCGGCACGGGGATGCTCGCGACGCTGGTCTTGGTCACGAGGTCGATCACGCTCACCGCCCCAGGGTCCACCCCTTTGCTTTCCTGCGATACGAACGCGTAGCGGCTGTCCGGCGAGTAGGTGACCCCATGCGGAAACGGCTTCGTGGTCGGGATCCGGGCCGCCTCCGTCAGCGTGGCGGCGTCGATCAGCGAGACGCTCTGGTCCTTTTTGTTCGTCACGATGACCCATTTCCCGTCGGGGGATGGCTCGACATTGTATGCGCCGTGACCGGTCGTCACCTGTTGAACGACCTCGAGCGTCGCGGCATCGAACACCATCAGCTCGTCGCTGTGGTTGCAGGCCACGTACAGCCGGCGGTCGTCCGGCGCGACGGAAACGAAGGTCGGCGAGCAGGCGTCGTGCGCCGTCACGCCGCGCCCCTTCGCGCCACCGTGGCCCATCGGCATCGCCGACGGGAGCATGCCGACGCCGGTGCGCCGGCGCCGCGTGATGGCGAGCGACGCCCGGTCGATCTCCAGCACCTCGTCCGAGTTCATGCAGCTCACGTAGACCCGAGTCCCCGCGTGGTTGACCTTGACGCCGTGCGGCATGTCGCACGCCGGCAGGTTGGTGACGGGAATCATCTGCGGCGTGTAGACCACGGATACGACGTTCATCCGGGGGTGGTCGCCGTGGAAATCCGAGTTCGCCACGAAGGCGAGGTCGCCGTCCGGCGTGAGGGAGATGGTGGTTGGGAACATCTCGACCGGCGCGCGCCCCACCAGAGTGTCTCCATCCACCGCCATCTTCCACAGAGAGCCGTACGGGGTGCCGTGGGCGATCGTCACATAATAGAACTTCCCGTCGGGAGACACCGTCACGTTGTGCGGCCCGTCGATATCCGTCGGCATGATGCCGACGGGCACGGTCTTGAGGGTCTTGAGCGCGGACCCGTCCCAGGAGAGCTGGGAAACAATGTCCCCGGACTCGCTGGACACGTAGATCCGGTAGTGAAGCGCCTCCTGGGCGCCCCAAGCGCTGGTAATGCCGACACATGCCGCCGCCCAGAGCAACGCGATTCGGGTTTTCACGGCCGTTTCCTCGAACTAACCGTCGAGCGAGCCGGAAAGATATAGACCCTCTCGACCGGGCCACAAACCCCTGGGGCGGGCGGACGGGGGAACGGGCGGACGGAGACACAGTACAACAAACGACCCGGCTGTCCGCCGGTCAGCCCGTCCCGCCCTTGCCAGAGCGGCAGGGGGTCCGCCAAAACCCGCGGATCGGGTGTCATCACGGCACCCGAGGCCTTCAGGAAAGCGGCACGCCGATTGCCTAGCGGGCCGGCGCAGGGCATGGGAAAAGTATCGATCACGTTCTCGTTTCGACGGAGGTGTGCGCATGTTTCTCCCCACTCGTACCTTCAGAGATCCGGCCGTGGAGGTGTCCAATCTCGAGCGCCGGATCAACCGCCTCTTCGGCGACGCGCTGAGCAACGTCGACTGGCAGTACCGGGACAACGCCGGCGCCGCATGGGTTCCACCGGTGGACATCTTCGAGGAGCCGGACGCCCTCCGCATCACGGCGGAGGTCCCGGGGGTTAGCCCGGACAACCTGAAGATCTCGCTCGAGAACAACGTCCTGAGCATCCACGGGACGAAGGAGCAGGTCGCGCAGGAGCGGAGTGAGCGGGTGCACCGCTATGAGCGGACCTACGGCGCGTTCGAGCGCAGCTTCACGCTGCCCGCGACTGTGGACGCGAACAACATCAAGGCCAGCTACGAGCACGGCGTGCTCACGCTCACGCTGCCCAAGGTCGAGAAGGCGAAGCCGCGGCAGATCGAGGTGAAGGTAGCGTCGAAGTAGTCGAAGCCCGCCGTGGCAGGCGCAGGGGCGCAGCATGCTGCGCCCCTATGTCGTTCTCCCGCGCACGAGTTCGCCCAGCGTCTGCGCGACCTGCGAGTTGGGCACCGCGGTCGCACCGGCCTGCCGCGCCGCGCGCAGCGCATCGGTCCGGAGGTGCGAGCCATAGGCGACGACCTGGACGCCGCGCGCAACGAAGCCGCGGATCTGCTCCATCGCGTCCGGCGGCCCCAGATCGACCACCACCAGATCGCACGCGGCCGAGTCGCGCGTGACCTCGCCCCCGGCGGCGGTCACCGCCGCGGCGAGCTTGGAGCGAAACAGCAGATCCCGGGTCTCGACGAGGACGCGCTTAGCCATCGAGCGGCTCGGCCGCGACGGTCTGCGGGACGGGCGGCGGGCTGTGGCGGAACAGATCGAGGAGCGAGGCCCGCGGCCGGAGCACCAGCACCGCTTCTCCCGGCGGGGGCTCC
>DATDFP010000242.1:0-16574 GCA_036522535.1 Gemmatimonadales bacterium | reverse complement strand
CCCAAAGCATATCCGAAGCCATTCGCCAGAAATCAACGCATTAGCTCGGTAATCCAATCCAGTCAGATCGGTCTTTCGGTTTAGCAAACCGCCGCCTTCAGCCACTCGGCCACCTCTCCCCCCGTTGCTCCGCCTCAACTTAGCCACCCACTTCCGACGACGGTAGGCCGATTGTCTTCAAAACTGCACCGACAGGGCGAACGCGAGCCTGCCTGCGCCGGTCGGCGTCGTGCTGGCATGCCAGCGGCTCGAAGGCACCGATTCCCACGCGTCGGTCTTGTGGGCGCCGATAACACCGCCAACCAGCATCCCGGCGACGGCCCCAATGCCAGCCCCCAGCGCCGCGGGCAGTGCCCCCAATTCGTCGCTCCCACTGAAGCAGCCCTGATCCTTGCAGGCGAGGGCGCCCACCAGCGCGCCGGTGCCGGCACCGGCAAGGAACCCGACCCCGACGCCCACAGCGACGTGCCCCTTGCGTTCTCGACTCAGCTCGAGCCCTGAGATCCTCGCCAGGGAATAAGTCGCTGTCGCTCCAAGGCCGTCCTGTCTCAGGACGACTGTGTCGGCGGTCGCCGTGACGACCGTTCCCGAATGACGCTTGCTCTTGCCCGCTTCGAGTTGGGTGATCCGGAGCCGGGATCCGGGAACAATCGCTGGGGGATCCTGTGACCATGCGACTGTGGGTAATACCAGCAAGCCGATGGTGCTAAGCCAGATGAGATGGCGCATCGAAGCCTCCGGAGATTGGGAACCCACCCCAGGACTCGGGCCATCCCCCGAGCATCACGGTAATGACGACGTGATACGGCAATCGCAGCGGATGGTTGCGTGGGTGCGACCAGCACTTCCTAGGGCATTGAGCGCACTCCTCCGCCAAGCGGGTAACGGAGCGCGCTTTATTCGCATGATGCTACGGCACCGGGTCGGTGACGGCTGCCCCGTACGCAAGTCGCTTCAGTCCGAACACCATGAAAAGCTCCTACTCCAACCGCGGGAAGAACCACGAAAACAGAAACCCGGCCAAGCGAGTAGCTCGCTCAGCCGGGTTCGCGATTTGCTCCCCTCGAGGCATGGGCGACCGAAACGAGGACGCCTCGGGGATCAACGCATCTGGGCGTTACAATATGAACTGGGTGTCAGCCACGCGCCAGATGGCGGCGGGGGCGACTCGTCGCGTGGGTCCTTGCCGTGCGAGCTCGCCCTCCGTGTCTATTTCGATCAGCGACGCCGCCGCGCGGCGGAACCCTGATCGATCTGATCACTCCCGTGAGCCGCGTCACAGGAAGGACGACAGCGCATTCCATCTATTAGCATATTGATCGTGGCGGCGATCGCGCTTCGATTGAGCAAGGGGGGGGGCAATGTCGAACCCATCACGCCGTGAACCGCGCCGCGTGGCCTTCGCGCTCGTCGTGACGGGCTCGGTTGCGATTGCTGTCGGGTACGGGGCCTGGGCACTGTACCGAAGCCGCTCGAGCGCGCGGGCCCTGCTCGGCCGGTCCGATGCGACGCTGATGTTCCGGAACGACGTTGGAGAATACTCTGGGCAGGTGGCGCTGGTCCCGGTCGACGCACCCGACGCGGCGCGCGCCATCGTGCCATTGCGCTGCCGGCGACTTCACTTCGCAGGCGGTCGGGGACTCTGCCTGGCCGAAGGCCCCGGGTCCGCCTCGACGTACGACGCGTACGTCTTCGGACCGGACTTCGCAATCCTGCATAAAGTCACGCTGAGCGGGACGCCCGGCTGGACGCGCGTGTCGCCGGACGGCCGGTATGGCGCGACAACCAGCTACACGTTTTCGCACTCCATGTCGGGACATACGCACTCCCACGGGACTTCCTCGATCGCGACCGTGCTGCTCGACCTGGCAAGCGGTGCCAAGCTTGGCAACCTGGGGGAGTTCACGGTCCTCCGGGACGGGCAACGCTTTAACGCAATGGATTTCAGCTTCTGGTGCGTCACGTTCGCTCCGGACGACCACGGCTTCTACGCGACGCTCAGCACAGGTGGAGAGACCTACCTCGTCCAAGGGGACATCGCCGCCCGGCAGATGCGCGTGCTCCGCGCCAACGTGGAGTGCCCCTCGCTATCGCCGGACGGCACGCGTCTGGCCTTCAAGAAACGAGTCGGAGGCGGGGTCGGCGAGTCGGCCTGGCGGTTCCACGTCCTCGTGCTCGCCACCATGACCGAGACGCCGCTCGCCGAGACGCGGAGCATCGACGACCAGATCGAGTGGCTCGACGACCGTAATGTTCTCTATCAGGTGGCGCAGGATATTTGGACGGTCCCGGCGGACGGGAGCGGAGAGCCGCGCAAGTTCATGTGGCGGGCTGTCTCTCCCGCCGTGATCCACACGGGTAGCACGCCGTTCACCGCGTCTCTCAAGAGGGCGCAGATCCTCACCCTGGCCTCGAGCGACGTCGCCGTCACGCTGTCGGCCAGGCCGAACCCCGCACGGGTTGGAGAAGAGCTGACGTACACGGTCACGGTGAGCAACAACGGCCCGGCAACCGCCACCGACGTCGGGATCGATGCTTTCCTGTCCCCAAGAGCGACGTTCGGCGCCTTCGGCCAAGTCAGCCCGCCCGGCACGCCGCACGGCTGCTCGTTTGAGGGGGGGTATGTCTCCTGCGCCGTCGAGAAACTGCAACGGGGTGAGAGCTGGACGATGGACTTCACGGTGAGACCGACGGCGCCAGGGCACATCCGGCAGCGCGTCACGGTGGGCGGGGTCCAGCCCGACCCGGCGCCGGGCAACGACAGCGCGACGGTTGAGACCTCCGTCATCGCCCGCGAAAACGCGTTGCGCTGAGGCGAGTTCCCGGTTAGGGGTGTAGCTGTGGTGGGGACCCTGCCTGCACAGAACAATTCCCCAGCTGGTGCTACAACGACCTGACGCGACGGCTCGTAATCGTTCAGCGCGAGCCGACGAGGAGCGGGTTCGCCCGCCTGTCTCGACGCGGCCAAGGAGGCGTTCCGGCGCGCTGGCGCCGAGTTAAAGGCCTAAAGAGGGTCGCTGATCGGTCACCGCGGCTCTGCCCCCAGCCGCTGGAGCGCTGCCCGCGCCTCTGCGACATAGGGCAGGAGCTCGGGGTCGGCGTGCACCCACAGTGCCGCCACGAAGCTGTAGCCGGCGAGCGCCTTCGCGCGATTGCCCAGTCGTTCGTTGACGCGGCCGCGCTCCAGCGCCCAGAACGGCTCGCTCAAAGGGCTACGCGAAGGGCTGCCCCAGTGCCCGACCTCTCGATCCAGCATGGCCGCCGCCTCGCGCTCTCGGCCGCGCGCCTCGAGGAGCTGGGCGGTGATGAACCGTTGGTCATCACAGAACGGGCACAGGGAGTCCGGGAGGGCCACGAACCGGTTGACCGCCTCGCCGGTATCGCCGCGAGCGAGTGCGACGTAACCCTGTGCAGCCGCCGCCGCAAAGCGCCGGTCGAACGACCACGGTTTGTAACGTCGCCAGAAGTCAGCCTTGCCACCCCGTGCTGCGCGACGCTCGATGGCCGCGGCCTTGCCGAGGAACGCGAGCAGCGAGAGGGTGTCCTTGCGCGCGCTCCACCAGGGCAGAGCCTGCAGGGCCAGGGCGTCGCCGTCTCGCAGCCAACGGGCGAACTCGGATCCCGCTGAGTCGGGAGGGACCACGGCGAGGAGCGCGAACTCCGGTAGCCAAACCGATGTCCCACGGCCACCCACGCGGAGAGCCTCCCGGAGATGTCCGCGGTAACCAAGCATGAACGCGAGACCTATCGCCGCGGCACTCGAGTCGCCTCCCCAAAAGCTGGCCACCACGCGCGGCTGCGTGAGGCGGCGGGCCAGGAGCACGGCAACCTCAGCCGTGTCCGGCCAACCGGCCAACAGGAACAGCGTGTTCGACAGCTGCTCGCCGGACATCGCCGCCAGCAAGCTGTCTCCCTGAGGAGACGCCGGGCGGTCGACCGCCAGCTGGTGGTCGACGTAGGTCACGACCGGGAAGAAGTCCACGTCCCGGCCGTGCGCGAGGTAGGCGCGGGCATACCAGCGGGCTGCCGCGACGTCCTGCGCTCGCAGCGCGCACTCGATCGTGTGAAAGAAGAGCGGCGGCGCAAACCCGGAATCGACTGCAATTGCATGATCGAACGCCTCGCGAATCTGGTGCAGCGTGGCGGACGCGCCGGCTCCGAAGCCGACGTGGTAGCGCGCCTCGCCGAGCTCGTACCAGAGCTCCGGGTCTTCGGGATACCGGCGCACGGCCTCCGCGAGCATCCGATGCATCCGGCGCCCGATATTCCACACGACGGTTCCGCTCGGCTTCACCCAATCCGCTCCATAAATCGCCGCATCCAACGAATCGATCGTGATCAGCAAGCTCTCGCGCGGGGCGAGGCTGTGATTGTGGGCCGCGGCCCGAAACGCGTAGGAGACCCACAGCGTGTCCGGGCCCGGTTGCCATGACAGCACATTGGAAATGCGCCGCAGGGCGGGAGCGAACGTGCTGTCGGAGGCGCTGGCGCGGCGGTAGTGCGCGAGTGCCGAATCCATGGCGAAGCGGCGGAAGAAGTGCTCGCCCTGGAGGAATTCCCTCAGCGCGACGAGGTTGGTCGCCCCGAACGACGAGCGCTGCACGGCCGCGATCGGCTGAGTCTGCCCGATCTCCCGGAGTATGGCGACCGTGAGCGAGTCCGCCAGCCGATCCACCCGCCCACTGAGATCGCGTCGCTCGACTTCCGCCACGAGGTTGCCGCTCGCCGCGTCCAGGATCGTGGCGGAGACGCGCACGGTGTCGCCGCCCGCGCCCAGGACGTTGCCGAAGACGGTGAGCCGCGCTCCGGTCCCCCGGCCCAGCTCCTCGGCCGAGGCCCGATCGGCCCTGCCGCGCCAGCGACGCACGACCGCCGTGGGCGACACGGTGCGCAGCGGCCCCGCGCCGTCGAGGTTGCGCGAGAGGACGTCCATCAGGCCCTCGTGCCACAGCTCGAGTTTGGGATCCAGGACGTCGAACGGCGCCACGGCGACGAGATTGGGGTCGAGTACCGCGGCGGTCTGGAAGTGCCGGTACAGCACGCCCCCGACGGCGGCCGCCAGCGCGGCTGCGGCGAGCCCCCTCACGACGTGAGACACGCGCTGTGAACTCCGCGCCGCCACGACGCCGGTGCCGGTCACCCCCCGGGCCGGAGCGTCGGGGACGACTCGAACCGGCGCCGGATTCGCCGCCGGAACGGGTTGTCCTGGCACCGGCGCCGCGTCCTGCAACTGCCGCACGAACTCGGCGAACGCCCGGTCGGGCGCGGCGTCGAGCTCCTGACGGAGCAACGCTTCGTGAATCCGCGCGTGCTGTAGCGCCCCGGCCCGGTCTCCCGTCGCTGCGAGCGCCTCCATCAAGGCTCGCGCGGTCCGCTCATTGAGCGGGTCGAGGGCTGCAAGGCGGCGCCACCACGCGACGGACGCTTGGTGGTCGCCGCGCGCAACTGCCGCGGTCGCGAGCGTCTCGATCGCCTGGCACGCGCACTGCTTCAGCCGCGCGCGCTCGGCATCGACCCAGCGTTCGAACTCCGGCGCGCCGCTGATGAAGAACCCGTCCAGGAACGGTCCCGCATAGGCGCGGACCGCTGTTTCCGCGTCGCCGCGCCGGAGCGCGTCTTCGAAGCGCCACAGGTCGCTCGCGATCACATCCGGGTTCAGCCGCAAGTCCTTCGCGCCCAGAAACAACTCGGGCGCGCCGAGATCGCGCCGCAGGGCATAGCAGGCCTGCTTGAGGAGGGCGTGGCCGTGCTCGGTGTCGCTCTCGGGCCAGAGGTAGGCGATCAACTTGTCGCGGCTAAGGCCGCTCTTGCCCGTGCCGGCGAGGAGGGCGACGAGGGCCAGGGTCTTGCGCTGGGTGGCCGCGCCGCTGATCGCAGCGCCGTCGTCCGTGATGGACAGCCCGCCGAACGTCCTGAGTTCCAGCATCTGTCCCGCCGCACGTCGTGAGTCCACCACCGCGCCGTTTGACCGGTTTTTGACCGGGCCCTTACCGCACCGACCTAACTTATCTCCCCTTCGCCGAGGTGCCTAATGTTGCGTGCGGGCCCCAAGCTGGCAGGCGGAGCGCGGCTCAGGGTTTCCCTGATGTGGGACAACGAGACACGGAGTGATCGAGGAGGACCGGACGATCATGACTCGACGCGATGCCGTACTGCGCTACGCAGCCGCGACGCTCTTGACGCAGGCCAACGACGAGCCAGCGCGGCGGCTGCAGCACGAGCGGGAGGCGTACGAGATGCAACAGGGGATCCCGCCGGCGTATCGGGCCGAGTTGGAGACGTTGACCGCGGCTCAGGTGCTGGCGTTGGCCGCGGCGGCGCTTGCGTCTGCGGCGCGTCTTGAAGTCCATCGGCCCGTCCGTCCGCTCGACCCGTCCGGGCGAGTACTTGGACCACGTACCGGTCAAGCCCCCAAGAGCGGCGCAACCCGCACGTCCCAAAGAACGGAAGCGGTATGAAAGCCCCGTCTCGCCTCCCCGTCGCCATCTACGTCCCGAATTGCTCGCGCAACGCGCTCACCGAAGGCGGTCTTTCAGCATCCTGGTAGATATCTTGGGACGATGAGGACCCGCACGCACGACGTTGCGGCCCGCGGCGCACGCCTGCCAGAGTTGGTGGCGCACCGGACAGACGGCGATGAATTGCCACGCCTCGCGTGGCATTGATTGCGGGGCCGAGCCGAGCGTAGCTTATGCTATCGCCGGGATAGACCTGGGGAGTCGCTCCATGCCCATCACGGCGAAGCTGTCCAAGGAGTTCTACGACAAATTTGGACACCCGCTCGTAGACGAGCTGGTCAACTGGTTCAATCAGGTGGACGCCACGTACCGCACGGAACTGCGAGACCTGAACGAGGTTAACTTCGCGCGGTTCGACGCGAAGTGGGAGCAGCGAGCGACGCAACTCGACGCGAAGTGGGAGCGGCGAGCGGCGCAACTCGATGCGAAGTGGGAGCAGCGAGCTGCGCAGTTCGAGGCGAAGCTGGAGCAACAAGCGGCGCGGTTCGACGCGAAGCTGGAGCAGAGCGCGGCGCAGTTCGAGGCGAAGCTCGAGCAGCGTACGGGCGAGCTCCGTTCTGAGATCGCCGGACTGCGAGCGGACCTCCAAGCGGGCCTCGCCCGCCTCGAGGGGGGCCTCCTCGCCCGCCTCGGCATGGCTGAGGGGCGGCTCGCCCGTCTCACACTGCTGCTGTGGATTGCGACACTGGGTACACTGACGGCGCTGCTGAAGCTCTAACCGCAACCGGCCCCATCACAAGTCCCGCGGCAGCAGCCGCGGATTCCCGCGGATCTTCACCGCACCGAAGTGGCGCAAATCGAGCGTGGCGATGGCGGCGCCGAGGCGTTCGGCCGTGGCAATGACGACGCCGTCGACGAAGCCGAGCGCGAGGGCGCGATGGGTGCGGTTGATCTCGCGAGCACGAGCCAGGTCGCGCTCGTCCCCCCACGCGACGGCCCAGCGTCCGTCGGCCAGGTCGGCGAGGAAGGCGGCCTCGCGCTGGCGTCAAGGGGTCCCTGCGACGCTCCCCTGCCGTCACCCGATCATTGCGTGCCCCATCATTTTCCTTTACTCTGACCCCCGACCTCTCGACTCGGGACAAGGATCGGATGCCGGGCCTCCCCAACGTGCGCTACAACGTCTCCGTCTTGTCGGGTCGGCCCCGGTGCAGCTGACGGTTAGGGAGGCGGCCTCGTACCTGCACGTCGACGAAGCGACGGTCCGCCGCTGGATTCAGCGCCGCGGTCTCCCGGTCCATCGGGTGAATGAGCGGCTCTATCTCAACGCGATCGAGCTGTGGGAGTGGGCGACGGAGAACGGGATACCCGTCTCACGGACCCTGCTCGAGCAGGCGCAGCGGCAGCCCGAGCGAGTCCCACCGCTGTCCGAGCTGCTATCCGCCGGCGGCATCCATCATGACGTGGGGGGCAGGGACAAGTTGAGCGTGCTGCGGGAGATCGTCCGGCGCCTCCCCCTGCCGCCCGAGATCGACCGCGAAGGCCTCGTGACGACGCTGGAAGCACGCGAGGCCATGGGCTCCACCGGGATCGGCGACGGGATCGCGATCCCGCACGTACGGAACCCGATCCTGCTGCACGTGACGGCTCCGTTCGTCACGCTGTGTCTATTGCGTGAGGCCGTCGACTTTGATGCCGTGGACGGGAGGCCCGTTCACGCGCTTTTCACCGTGGTCAGCGCCAACGTCCCCGGACACCTCCGTATTCTCGGGTCTCTCGGCTTCGTGCTGCACGACGAGGAGCTCCGGCGCCTGCTGAGCGAGCGGGCGCCGGGCGCCGACCTCCTGGCGCGAGTGCGGGCCGTGGAGGGGCGGGCGAGCGGCGCGGCCTCTTCGGCGAGCCAGGGCCTGTCGTGACGTTCTTCTTCGTCGGAATCGCGCTTATCGTGACCGGCGGGCTCGCCGCGGCGCTGTTCCGCCACCAGCCCGCACTGGCCGACCGGGCATATGGCGTCCTCGTGGCGGGCGGGTGCGCGCTCGGCCTCGTCCCGGCGGTTGCCGAGCTGGCGGGACGGGACGTGGCGGGGATCTTGTTTGCGATGCCGATGCCCGGCGGGCCGTGGGCATTCGGAATCGACGGCCTGTCGGCCTTCTTCCTTCTTATCGTCTTCGGCGTCGGCCTGGCGAGCGCCATCTACGGACTGGCCTACCTGGCGGTGGAGCGGGGGCATCGGCCGGTCGCCACGTCGCATCTCCTCATGGCCATCGTGCTCGCCGCCCTCGCACTCGTGGTGACATCGCGGGCGGTCGTCCCGTTCCTGATGGCCTGGGAGAGTATGGCCGTCCTGGCCTACTTTCTCGTAGTCTTCGAGAGCGAGAAGGCAGACGTGCGGCGCGCCGGGCTGGTCTATCTCATCGCAACGCACACCGGCACGTTGGCGCTGTTCGCGATGTTCGCCTACTGGGGCCGGTTCGCCGAGACGCTGTCCTTCGATGCCCTGGCCGCGGGCGCCGCGTCGCTGCCGGCGGGCGGAGCGCTGGTTCTCTCGCTCGCCCTCGTCGGATTCGGTCTCAAGGCCGGTCTCGTGCCGCTGCACTTCTGGCTTCCGGGGGCGCACGGGTCCGCCCCCTCGCACGTCTCGGCGCTCATGTCGGGCGTCGTGATCAAGATGGGGATCTACGGACTGTTGCGGGTGGTCAGCCTGCTCGGAGCGCCGCCGGCCTGGTGGGGCTGGCTGGTGCTGACCGGCGGAATCTTGTCGGGCGTGCTCGGCGTCGTGTGGGCGCTCGCTCAGCACGACCTAAAGCGCCTGCTCGCCTACCACAGCGTCGAGAACATCGGGATCATCCTTCTCGGGCTCGGGGTCGGTGCGCTCGGCGTGAGTTATCACCTGCCCGTCGTGGCGGCGCTGGGATTCGCCGGGGCGATTCTCCACACGCTGAATCATGCGCTCTTCAAGAGCCTGCTGTTTCTCGGAGCAGGCGCCGTCTACCGGGCGACGGGAACGCGTGCGATCGACCGCCTGGGTGGACTGGCGCGGCGCATGCCCCTGACCTGGGTCGCATTCCTGGTGGGTTCGGTGGCGATCGTGGGATTGCCGCCGCTCAACGGCTTCGTGAGCGAATGGGTTGTCTACCAGGCGTTGCTCCGGAGCGGCGCGGCGGCGGGGGGGGCCCTCCGGCTTGCGGTGCTGGGCGTCGCGGGTCTCGCCCTGATTGGCGCGCTTGCGCTGGCGTGCTTCGCGAAGGTCGATGGGATCGTGTTTCTCGGGCACTCCCGCAGCGCTGAGGCCGGGCAGGCGCGGGAAGTCGGGAAGGTCATGCTGGGCCCGATGTTCGCCCTGGCCCTCGCCTGCGGTGTGATCGGGCTCGTTCCCGTGCTGGTCGTGCGCCCGGCGGTAACCGCGGGGGCGCTCGTCGCGGGCCTTGGACCCGACGCCATCGGTGCGGCCGGCGCTGAAGTGCTCGAAGCGATGGCGTGGATCGCTTTTCTTTCCCTCGCACTCGTCGTGCTGCTGGCGCTCGGCTGGCGCGTCACGGCCGCCCTCAGACGCCGCCGGTCGCAGGTCCCTACCGAGACGTGGGGGTGCGGATACGCCGAGCCGACGCCGCGCATGCAATACACGGCGTCCTCGTTCGCGACGCCGCTCCTCGCGAGCTTCGGCTCCGTCGCTGGAGTGCACGAGCTCCGCCACGGCGACGTATTCGAAACGCACGCCACCGAGCTGGTTCTCGATAACGTCGCGCTCCCGCTCTGGTCCCTGGTCCAGGGATTGGCGGCGCGGCTGCGGCCGATCCAGCAGGGACGGTTGTGGATATACCTCGTCTATCTGATGGCGGCGCTGCTCCTGCTCCTTTTGTATCTCGCGATGTCCGGGGGGACCATCTCGCCGTGACGTGGACGCCGCCTGTGGCCTTCGCGACGCTCCTCGTCCTGGCCCCGTTGCTGCCGGGCGTCGCCACCAAGACGAGGGCGCTCCTCACCGGCCGGCGTGGCCCGCCCGTACTCCAGCTCTATTGGGACTTGGGCAAGCTGCTTCGAAAGGGGCTCGTCTACAGCACGACGACCACGTGGCTGTTCCGCCTGGCCCCGGTTGTCGTCGTGGCGACGGCGCTGCTCGCGGCGTCTGTCGTGCCGCTCGATGGGCGTGGCGCCTTGGTGAGCTTCACGGGCGACCTCGTCGCGTTCGCCTACCTGCTGGCGCTGGGACGCTTCATGTTGGTGTTGGGGGGGCTCGACACCGGCTCGAGCTTCGAGGGGATGGGCGCAAGTCGTGAAGTGACGTTCTCCTCGTTCGCCGAACCGGCGCTGTTCCTGTGCTTTGCGGGGCTGACCCTCGCTACTCGGGGCCTCTCCCTGACCGGGATGCTCGGCAGTCCACTGGCGGCCGCCTGGCCGGCCGCAGCTCCGTCCCTCGCGATGATCGGGGTGAGCCTGTTTCTCGTCCTGCTCGCCGAGGCATCGCGCGTGCCGGTGGACGACCCCGCGACGCACCTGGAGCTGACGATGATTCACGAAGTCATCGTCCTGGATCACAGCGGCCCCGATTTCGCGCTCATCCTCTACGCGAGCGCCCTCAAGCTCGCGCTCTTCGGGGCGTTGCTCGTCGGCGTGCTCGTGCCTCGTGCCCGGCTGCCCGGCCCGGCGGCGATCGCGGTGCTCGTGCTCGGGCTCGTAGCGGTAGCCGTGCTGATCGGCATCGTGGAATCGAGCATGGCACGGTTGCGTTTGAGCCGGGTGCCGCAGTTCCTCATTGCGGCTTCCGTGCTCGCGTCGCTGGCCCTCATCCTCCTCCTGATGACATGACAGGGCCCACCGTGCAACGCGCCGCCGATGCACTCCTGCTCCTCGTGATCCTGACGAACTTCCTCGTGCTCGGGACCACACGCCTCTCGACCTGCATCCGCGCCGTGGCCTGGCAGGGGGCGCTGTTGGGACTGCTCTCGCTCGTGCTCAGCTCGACGTGGTCGGTGCACGCGGTGGGACTCGCCGCCGGCACCGTCCTCGTCAAGGCGATCGCCCTGCCGCGGTTCTTGGCCTGGGCGATCCGCGAAGCCTCCGTGCGGCGCGAAGTCGAGCCGCGAGTCGGATTCGTACCGTCGCTGCTGCTCGGGGTGCTCGCTGTGTTCGTCGCGGCCGCGATCGCAGAGCGGCTCCCGGTGCCGGGGGCTCACCCCGTGCTGCTCTTGCCGGCGTCGCTCGCTTCGGTCATCATCGGGCTTCAGGTGCTCTGCACGCGGGCCAAGGCGGTCACCCAGGTGGTGGGGTACCTCGTGCTCGAGAACGGCATCTTCCTGTTCGGGCTGACCCTCATCGATCAGGTGCCGTTCCTGCTCGAGGTCGGCGTGTTGCTCGACATTTTCGTCGGCGTCTTCATCATGGGCATCGTCGTGTTCCACATCAACCGCGAGTTCGACTCGCTCGACTCCGCGCGGCTCACGGCGCTGAAGGAGTGACGGTGCTGTTCGCGCTGGTACTGCTTCCCGCCGTGGGCGCGCTCGGCGCGTACGCGCTTCGGGGGGGGACGCGGGGCGTGGTCGCCTACCGTGCGGCGTGGCTCGTCGGAGTGGCCGCCCTGCACGTCCTGCTCGTGGCCGATGCGTGGCTCGACCCGCCCGAACCCGTGCTCCACGGTTGGCTGGCGCTCGATGCCCTTGGGCTGGTCGTCCTCACGACGGTGAGCGGGCTGTTCGCAGTCGTCACCGTGTCCGCCTTGGGATATCTGCGCCACGAGAACCCGCGCGGTGGACGGGCGTTCACGAGCTGCCTGCTCGCGTTCCTCGCCAGCGCCTCGCTCGTCTCGATAAGCCATCACCTCGCGCTCCTCTGGGTGGGGATGGAGGCGACCACGCTGGCGCTCGCGCCGTTGATCTTTCATCGCCACAACCGGCGATCGCTCGAAGCGGTGTGGAAGTATCTCGTCCTCTCGTCGGTCGGGATCGCGCTGGCGCTCCTCGGCACGTTCTTCCTGGCGACGGCCCAGGCGGATGCCGGCGCCGCCGCCCGCCCGCTCGTGCTCGAGGATCTCGTCGCCGGGGCATCCCGGCTCCATCCGGCGTGGCTCAAGGCCGCGTTCGTGTTCCTCCTCGCCGGGTACGGCACGAAGCTCGGCCTCGCGCCCATGCACACCTGGAAGCCGGACACGTACGGCGAAGCGCCGGCACTGGTGGGCGCACTCATGGCCGGCGGCCTGACGAGCTGCGCGTTCCTGGGCCTGGCGCGGGCGACCGAGGTTGCCATGGCGGCAGGTCAGGGCCCCTTCGTGCAGCCGCCGTTGATCGCCTTCGGGCTGAGCTCGCTCGCCGTCGCGGCTGCGTTCATCATCGGGCAGACCGACGTCAAGCGCCTGCTCGCCTATTCCAGCGTGGAGCACGCCGGCCTGCTGGTCCTCGGCCTTGGCCTCGGGGGCGTGGGAGTGTACGGCAGCGTGCTCCACCTGATCAACAACGCGCTGGTGAAGGGGCTCCTCTTCCTGGCCGTGGGGAACGTCGTGCTCGCCACCGGGACCGCCACCGCCGCGTCGCTCGGCGGCTTGCTGCGCGGCCTCCCGGCGTCGGGCCTGCTGCTACTGGTGGGCCTGTTCGCGGTCACCGGCTCCCCTCCGTTCGGGCCGTTCGTGAGCGAGTTCACCATCCTGCGTGCCGCCATGGGCGGGGGACACCTCTGGATCGCCGCCGTCATGGTGACGCTGCTCGCGGTGAGTTTCATCGGTCTCGCCGTCATGATCCTGGACATCGTCTACCGGCCGGCGCCTGCGAATCGAGACTCCCTCCTGCACCCCGGGCCCGAGAGCGGGTGGCTCGTGGCCGGGCCGGTCGCCCTCGGGCTGGGAGTCCTCGCCCTCGGCCTCGTCATTCCCCGGCCTTTGCAGGCGCTGCTGTCGCTCGCGGCGTCGGCCCTCGGGGGTGCGGCGCCTTGAGCGGGTTCGATGGGCTCGGGCTTCGCAACCGGCGAGCGGTCGCGTGGCCGGCCGTCCCGCGCGAGTCCGTCGAGAGCTTCGGCGCGACGGTCTCCGGGGCGGTCACCGCGGGCCGGCGGATCGTCTCGCTGTTCGGCATGCCGGAGGGGAACGACCAAACGTGCCTCGTCGCCGTGCTCGCCGATGACGCCCGGGGCGAGCTCGGCGCCACGAGCACCATCGTCGGAGAGCACTACCCGGCCCTCACGCCGGCCTGCCCCCAGGCAAACCTGTTCGAGCGCGAGATCGCCGAGCAGTGCGGCGTGGTGCCCGAGGGCCATCCCTGGCTCAAGCCGCTGCGCCGGCATCCCGAAGATCATCTGCCGCCGGGTCGCCGGCCGCGTCCGATGGATCGCGAGGCGTACCCGTTCTTCCGGATCGCAGGCGACGACGTGCACGAGGTCGCGGTCGGCCCGGTGCACGCCGGCGTCATCGAGCCGGGGCACTTCCGGTTTCAGGCGCACGGCGAGGAGGTGCTGTTCCTCGAGATCGTGCTCGGCTACCAGCACCGCGGCGTGGAGCGACTGCTCGAGCGCCCCGACCGCGAGCGCGGCGTGCTGGTGGCCGAGTCGATCGCTGGAGACACCGTCGTGGGGCACGCGGAAGCGTACTGCGGCGCGATCGAAGCCCTCGCGCGCAGCCGGAAGACGCCGCGGGGACAGTCGGTCCGCGGGATCGCGCTCGAGCTCGAGCGCCTGGCGAACCATCTCGGAGACCTCGGGGCAATGGCGGGCGACGTTGCCTTCCAGCCCGCCGCGGCCTATTTGGGCCGCATGCGGGGCGAGTGCCTGAACTCCCTGATGACGCTTTCCGGCAATCGCTACGGCCGGGGCCTGCTGCGGCCCGGCGGCGCGGCCTTCGATGTCACCGAGGCCATGGCCGCGGAAGTCTGCGACCGTCTCGAGCGCCTCCGCCGGGAGGTCGCGCCGGTGCTCACCCTGATGTTCGAGAGCGCGTCGGTTCAGGCGCGGCTGGAGGGTGTCGGCGTCGTGTCCCGGAGTGCGTGCATCGAGCGCGGCTTCGTCGGACCGGTCGCTAGGGGCTGCGACCTCCGGCGCGATGTGCGGCACGATCACCCCTGGGGGATATTCCGGTTCGCGCACGTGCCCGTGGCCACGATGTGGGCCGGCGACGTGCTGGCGCGCGCGGTGGTCCGGCGACTCGAGATCGAGCGCTCGCTCGAGTTCACGATCGAGCAGCTGCAGGCCCTCCCCAAAGGCTCCGCGGCAGTGAGCTGCGGCCCGCTGCAACCGAACGAATTGGCTGTGGCGATGGTCGAGGGATGGCGGGGGGAGATCGTCCACGTCGTGATCACGGACGACGGCGGGCGTGTCCGCCGGCACAAGGTCGTGGACCCCTCGTTCCACAACTGGACCGCGCTGGCGCTCGCGATGCCCGGAAACGAGATCTCCGATTTCCCGCTCTGCAACAAGAGCTTCAACCTGTCGTACGCGGGGCATGATCTGTGAAGGGGCTAAGAGGCTAAGAGGCTAAGAGGCGAAGGGGCTAAGGGGCTAACGTGTTGGATATCATCCGCGCGCGTGTGCGCCAGGGAGTCCGGACGGCTTCGTTCCCGCCGGAGGCCGTTCTACCCGAGCGATTTCGTGGGCGTCCGGTGCTGGACCCCAAGCGGTGCACGTCGGCGTGTCGCGAATGCGCGACGCGGGCCCCATCCGGGGCGATCAGGGTTCGAGAAGACGGCGCGCCGGAGCTCGATCTCGGGGCCTGCCTCTTCAGTCCAGAGGAGGCGCTCGCGTGTCCGGCCGGGGCAATCGGCTACACGACCGACTACCAGATGGCCGCCTCGAGCCGGGACGCGTTGCGGACAAGCGGGGGCGAGGTCGAGCTCGCGCACGCCCTGGACGAGCGGAGCCGCCGTTTGTTCGGGCGATCGCTCAAGCTGCGATCGGTCGTGGCGGGGAGCTGCAACGGCTGTGAGACCGAGCTCGTCGCCCTGGGCAATGTGGTGTTCGACCTCGGCCGCTTCGGCGTGCAGTTCGTCGCCTCCCCGCGGCACGCCGACGGCATCGTCGTCACGGGAGCGGTCAACACGAACATGCGGCTCGCGCTCGAGAAGACGTACCAGGCGGTGCCGCCGCCGAAGCTCGTAATCGCCGTCGGCGCGTGCGCCATCAGCGGGGGCCCGTTCGCTGGGAGCCCGGAGGTCGCGGGCGGCGTAGGCGACATCGTGCCGGTGGACTTGTGGGTTCCGGGGTGCCCGCCCCATCCGCTCACGACGATCGATGGGCTGCTGCGCTTGCTCGGCGCGATCGAGGATGGCGGCCGACCTTGACAGCAACGGCAGGGTCCAGTCGTGCAGTCGTCAGGGCAGTTGCAAGACGCCAAGCCGCAAGCGGTTTTCAGGTGCCGGTCGGAAGATTATGACTACCTACCCGCTGGGCGCTGTCAACCGCTTGCGGCTTGGCGTCTGTCAACTTCACTGGGGCCTGATGGCCTGTGTGCTGAGCGACTCGCGTTGTTCATGACGCTCGCAAGCCTCAATCGTGCGGTTGTCGGGTGCAACCGTTGCCCCCGGCTGCGCGCCTACTGCCGGCGTGTCGCGCGGGAGAAGAAGCGCGAATTCCGCGCCGAGGAGTACTGGGGCCGACCGGTCCCGGGGTTCGGCGACCGCGGGGCCCGGCTCCTGATCGTGGGGCTCGCGCCGGCGGCGCACGGTGCGAACCGCACGGGCCGGATGTTCACGGGCGACTCGAGCGGCGACTGGCTGTACGAGGCGCTGCACCGCTTCGGGTTCGCGAGCGGGCCGAGCGCCGTTTCCCGGAACGACGGCCTACGGCTTACCGACTGCTACATCACTGCTGCGGCGCGCTGCGCGCCGCCGGGGAACAAACCCACCCGCGTGGAGCTGGAGCGCTGCCGGCCGTATCTCGAGGCCGAGCTGCGGCTGCTCACCGGGATCAGGGTGGTGATCGTGCTGGGCCGGATCGCGCACGAGGCGTGGCTGAAGGCGGCCGGGTGGTGGGGAAAGCTTCCGCCCCGGCAACGGCCGCAGTTTGCGCACGGGGTGATGACGCAATTGCCCGACGGAATCACGCTCGTGTCGTCATACCATCCGAGTCGGCAGAACACCAACACCCGGAAGCTCACGCGGGAGATGTGGTACGAGGTGTTCCAGAGGGCGAAGCAGCTGCTGAAGTAAC
>DATDFP010000241.1:0-3609 GCA_036522535.1 Gemmatimonadales bacterium | reverse complement strand
CGGGGATCGCGGCGGCGATCGTGATCGCGCTGGCTGCGGGCTACCTCGTCGGGCGGATCGCGACCGGTCCCGCCGGCCGCGCCTCTGTCGCCGAGGCGCTGATCGCGCCGCGCACGCAGGCTCCGGTGGTCGATGTCGTCTTGGCCTCCGTCCTCGAACGCTAAAGGAAGGTAAGCGACTGTCCATGCTGAATCGTTCCACAACCTGGGCCGTAGTGCTGCTGGTGGCCACGTTCGGGGCGGGCGTCGCCGTGGGTGTCGGCACCCGAGCGGTCTGGGCCCACTATGCCGAAGCTGCCGCGCCCGAGAGACCTCGGGGACCGGACCGGCTGGTCACCGAGCTCGACCGGGTGCTGCGCCTGACGCCGGTCCAGCACGACACGATCCACGCCATCCTCCAGCGTCATTGGGCGCGAATGAGCAACGTGTGGGAAACCGTCCGCCCCCGGTTCGACTCGATGAGGGCCGAGCTCGACTCGGAGGTCGTGCGCCACCTCACGCCGGAGCAACAGATCGAGTACCGCGACCACATGGCCCGGCGTCGGCATCAGAAAGACAAGGCCGACTCCGGAGGGAGGAAGCCATGAGGGTAGGGGCGTTCGCCGCATCGGCGGCGCTCGCGCTCGGCGTGCCGCCGGCGCTCACCGGCCAGAAGCTCCAGGTGACGCTCCCCGAGGCCGTGCGGCGCGCGCTCGACGTACAGCCCGCCATGATCCAGGCCCGAGGCAACCAGCGGAACGCCGGAGCCGGGCAGCGGGCGGCGTTCGGGGCGTTCTTGCCGACGATCAGCGCAGGAGGCTCGTCGAATCTGGCGTCGGCGAACCGCTTCAATTCATTGACGGGGCAGATCGTGACGGTGCCCTCGAACACATCGTACTCGGGCTCGATGACCCTGAGCCTCGACCTGTTCGATGGCTTCCGACGCTTCGCCGGCAGAAGCGCCGCGTCCGCCACGCTGGACGCCGCCGACGCCGAAGTCGTGAACCAGCGGGCCCAGGTCACCGCAGCCACGCAGCAGCTCTTCTTCACCGCGCTCGCAAACGAGGACCTCGTGCGCGTGGCCGAAGCGCAGGTCCAGCGCGCTAAGGAAGAGCGCCAGATCGCGGTCAACAAATTCCAGGCCGGCGCCGCGACGCGCTCCGACACGCTCACGGCTACGGTAGACCTTGGCAACGCGCAGCTCGCGCTGCTCCAGGCCCAGGCCAACCTCGCCACCGCCCAGGCCAACCTCGGGCGCCAGGTGGGCGTGGACCAGCCGGTGCGTGCCGTCCCCGACACGGCGTTCCCGCCGCTTCCCGACACCACCGCGCTCCGCGCCGAGGCGGTCGAGTCCTCACCTCAGGTACGGCAGGCGGAGGCAACGGCCCGCGCCGCCGGAGCCCAGGTCGGTGTCGCGCGCGCGGCTTACTGGCCCACGCTCTCGGCGTCGTACTCGAATGGCTACACCGGGCTCGACAGCCTGGGGCGTGTGGGGCTGGCGCCCTGGTCGACTACCCAGAGCTATCTCAACAACTGGGGGCTCCGGTTCTCCCTCAGCTGGACGCTGTTCAACGGCTTCTCCCGCGAGGCCAACCAGGTGTCCGCCTCGGTGCAGCGGGACATCGCGAAGAGCCAGGCGGCGGACGCGCGCCGGCAGGTGAACGCCCAGCTGACGCAGCAGCTCGCGGCACTCTCCACCGCGTACGCGCAAATCGAGATCGCCCGCGCCAACGTCGCCGCGGCGACGGAAGCGTTGCGCGTGCAGCAAGAACGTTATCGGTTGGGCGCCGCGACGCTGCTCGACGAGCTCACGGCCCAAGCCAACCTGACCCAGGCCGAGGTGAACCAGGTCCAGGCCCGCTACAACTATCTGATCGCCCGGGCCCAGCTCGAGGCGCTCGTGGGGCACTCACTGTGACCAGCGCACAGGCGATGACCTTCCGGACCGGCGACACGCCGCTCCCCGAGATCGTGATCCTGACCCACAAGCTGACGCGGGACTACGATATGGGCGGCGAGGTGGTGCATGCGCTGCGCGGCGTGGACATCCAGATAGCCCGAAACGAGTTCGTGGCGGTCATGGGCCCGTCGGGATCGGGCAAGTCCACGCTCATGAACCTCGTCGGCTGCCTCGATACGCCTACGGGCGGCGAGTACTGGCTCAACGGCCAAAAGGTGAGCGACCTGTCGGACGACGAGCTGGCGCGCATCCGGAACAAGGAGATCGGCTTCGTGTTCCAGACGTTCAACCTGCTCCCGCGGGCGAACGCGCTCCACAACGTCGAGCTGCCGTTGATCTACGCGGGCATGCCCGCCAGGGAGCGGCGGGACAAGGCGGCGCGGGCGCTCGAGCACGTGGGGCTGGGCGACCGCATGGAACACAGGCCGAACGAGTTGTCGGGCGGCCAGCGCCAGCGGGTCGCGATCGCCCGCGCCCTCGTCAACGATCCTTCGATCCTGCTCGCGGACGAGCCGACCGGGAATCTCGACTCGGGCACGGGCGAGGAGATCATGAAGCTGTTCGAAGAGCTCCACCACTCGGGGCAAACCATCGTGCTCGTGACGCACGAGCAGGACATCGCCGCGCACGCGTTCCGCCAGATCCACCTGCGGGACGGGCTCATCGAGCGCGACCAGAGGACCAGAAGCTGACCGTGAAGCGCTACCCATCGGCCAGGCGCGTGGCATTGCTCGTCCTGGCGGCCTGCACCAAGGCGGAGTCGGCGCCGCTGTACGAGAAGGTCCCGGTCGAGCGGCGCGACATCAGCGTGGCGGCCATCGCCCCGGGCGTGATCCAACCGCTGCTCACGCTGAGCGTGAAATCGAAGGCGTGGGGCGAGATCATCTCGCTGCCGGTTCAGACGGGGGACGAGGTGCAGAAGGGCCAGCTCCTGGCCAAGATCGACCCGCGAATTCCTCGAGACAACCTGAGCGAGGCTCAGGCCAATCTCGACAAGGCGCGGGCGCAGCTCGAGAACGCCACCATGCAGCTCAAGCGCAGTGAGGCCCTTTACCAGAGCCAGTCGATCGCCGAGACGGATTACGAGTCTGCGAAGCTCGGTTACGCGACGGCCGAGGCGGCCGTCGCGACGGCGGAGGCGAACCTCCAGACCGCCAGGGACGCGATGGAAGACACGCAGGTCCGGGCCCCGATCACCGGCACGATCCTCGAGCTGGATGCGGTGCTCGGCACGGTGATCTCGAGCCCCAACCTCGGCGGCGGCACGGTCATCCTGAAGATGGCCAATCTCGACGCCGTTCAGGATTCGACGCTCATCAATGAAACCGACGTGGGCAAACTGCAGCCCGGGATGCCGGCGACGGTCACGGTGGACGCATATCCCGACCGCCAGTTCGACGGCCGCGTCGTGAAGATCAAGCCGCAGGCGCAGGTGGTTCAGAATGCCACCGTGTTTCCGGTGCTCGTCGGCATCCAGAACCCCGGGCACCTGCTCAAGCCGGGGATGAACACCCAGGTCGAGATCCACACCGGCCAACGGCGCGGGGTACTGGCGGTGCCGAATGCCGCACTGCGGACGCAGCGCGACGTCGCCGCAGCGGCGAGCGTGCTGGGCCTCGACCCCGACGTCGTCCAGCAGCAGGTCGCCGCCGTGGCGGTGGCGCCGCGGGC
>DATDFP010000240.1:0-7719 GCA_036522535.1 Gemmatimonadales bacterium | reverse complement strand
AGTTCCTGGGCGGCGGCGGCGGGGGTGAGGACAAATGCGCCGGGCCCTCCTCGGTGGGGTTGAGGAACACCAACTCGCCAGACTTCCTGGGCGGCGGCGGCGGGGGTGAGGACAAGTGGGCCGGCCCCTCCTCGGAGGTGTTGAGGAATGGGAGCTCGCCCGACTTCCTAGGCGGAGGCGCCGGGGGCGGCGGGGGCGAGGACGAGGGGGGGCGCGATGGTGGCACGCCGTCGCTCAGGGCGGCGAGGAACGCAAGCTCGTCGGACTTTAACGGGCCGGCAGGCGTAGGCGCACTCGGTGATGGGGACGGAGGGGGCTGCGGTTTCGCGGCAGCAGGGGATTTAGGCTCGCGGATCCCTTGTCCTGCTGGTGGTTTGGCAGCTCCCTCTCCGCTCCGCGCTGCGCGCTCCGGCACGGGGTTGTAGGCTCGGTGGTTCATCCAGGTCACGAACGAGTGTTTCTTCGCGCCCGGCTGCGCCGAGTCCTCGGCGAGCAGCTCGTAGAAGGGCAACGGGGTGGTGGGCCACGCCGCGTCCCCCGTGGCACGAAAGAACCCGCCGGCCGTCTGACCCTGCGCGGTCGCGATGACCAGCGCGACCTGCCAGGGCTCCGTGAAATAGCGCTCGTGGACTTCGATGTCGTGCTCCGACAACGCGACGGGGACGGCCGGATGCGTGTGATACCAGCCGATCAGCTGACCGTTCGCCTGCGCCACCTGATCGAGAATGCGTTCCCAGACCTGCGTGACGACGTCGGCGGTGTGATCGCCCTCGATCGGCTGACCGAATCGCAGGATCGAATCGATGACGAGATAGGAAACGTCGGTCTCGGGGCATTGGCGCAGATCGCCCACGAGGAATCCGAGCGATCCTTGATCGGGGTGCAGCACGGCCGCGGCATGCTCATGGATCGCGCTGAGCGCCGGTTGCTCCAGGAAGATCGGAAACGGGACGCCTCGCGTCCGCGGGCTCGCACCACGCGGGCTCCAGAGAATGGACCGGGCGAGCGGAATCGGCTGCCGCGCTGGAGAGTCTGCACCCATTGTGTCAAGATAGCGAGCGGCTGGGCAGGAGCCTAGCTGAGCACGCGCCCCATGAGGTCTGCGGCGCGTTCCACGTCGGGCCGGCTCACGTCCAGGTGGGTCACGGCGCGCAGCCGGCGTGGCCCGAAGGGCACGAGCAGCACGCCCGCCTGCGACAGCCTCGAGAGCACGGTTTCCGCCGTGTCGCTGTCACGGACCAGGTCGATCATGACGATGTTGGTCTCCGGAGGAACGATCCGTACGGCCGGAAACGTCGCCAGGCGCTCGGCGAGCAGCTTGGCATTTTCGTGATCTTCTCCGATTCGTGACAGGTTGTGGTCGAGCGCCCAGAGCGCGGCAGCCGAGAGGAGGCCGGACTGCCGCATGCCGCCACCCAGACGCCGGCGGATCTCCCGGGCGAAGGCGCGGTCCGCGGTGCCGAACGCCAGGCACGACCCCACCGGGCACCCGAGGCCCTTCGAAAAACTTACCATCACGGTGCCGGCTCCGCGTGTGAGCGCGGACACAGGCACGCCGAGCGCCACGGCGGCGTTCCAAAGCCGCGCGCCGTCGAGGTGCACCCGCAGCCCGGCATCGCCTGCCGCCCGCACGATCCCCGCCAACCCCTCCGGGGGAAGCACCCGGCCACCTGCGGCGTTGTGGGTGTTCTCCACCGCGACCGCGCCGGCCCGCGGCGTGTGTGGCGACGCCGGGCGCAGCGCGGCCCGGACCAGGTCCCCGCTCAGGAGACCGTCCGGCGTCGAGATCGGGCGGATCTGTACGCCCCAATTGGCCGCGACGCCCGCCATCTCGTAGTGCACCAGATGGGCGTTCGCCTCCAGCAGAAGCTCCGTGCCTGGACGCGTGAGCAGCGCGATGCCCGTTTGGTTGGCCTGCGTGCCCGACGGGAAGAAGAGCGCGTCGTCCTGGCCGAGCAGCTCCGCCACCCGCCGCTCGAGGCGCCGGGTGGTCGGGTCCCCGTCGAGCACGTCGTCGCCCACCTCCGCGTCGGCGATGGCGCGCCGCATCCCCGGTGTCGGCCTCGTGACGGTGTCGCTCCGCAGATCGATCGGCGGAGCGCTCATCCGAGCCGTACCCGCTGCGAGCGCCGCATGCGGATCAGGTCGTACGTCTCCGCCACCTCGCCGCCCAGGAGAAAGAGGTAGGCCGTGTAATACACCCAGAGCAGGAACAGAAACAGCGCGACGACGTTGGCGTCGGAGGCAACGCGGTCGAGGGTCGCGAACTTCACGACGTACAGCGCGTACAGCCGCTTCGCCACCTCGAACCCGAGCGAGCAGAACACTGCCGCGACCAGCGCGGTGCGCCAGTAGATGCGGCGGCTCGGCAGGAACTTGTAGATGACGAAGAACAGCGCCACGCCGAGCGCGAAGGCCGACGCCTCGAGCCCGAACCGCCACGCCCACTCGGACGCGAAGCTCGAGCGCGACAGCAACGCCGTCCGGCGGGCCTCCCAGGCCGCGAGCACGGCGCTCAGCACCAGCAGGAACCCGGTGCAGCCGACCATCGCCAGGTCGAGCAGCTTGGCCGCCGGCCAGGCGCGCCGCTCGTCGGTGTCGAAGACCTCGTTCAGGGCCGCCCGCATGCCGCCGAACAGGCGAGTCGAGAACCAGAGGAACAGGGGGAGGCCGACCGCGGTCAGGCGGCCGCGGCGCCGCACCACGCTCGCCACGACGCGCTCCACGCCCTGGAAAGCCTCGTCGGTCCCCTCCCCGCCCCCGGGCGCGGTCGGAAGCAAGCGCGACAGCAGGTGGTGCAGGTCCACCTGCTGGGTGGTGATCTGGTGCTGGACGAGGTAGCCGGCGGCGGCGAGCAGCAGCGCGATGAAGGGGATGAGCGTGAGCAGCAGATCGAAGGAGAGCGCGCTCGCGAGAAACGGGATGTTATCGTCGAAGGCCGCTTCGAGCGAGCGGCGCACCACACCCGGTACGGACCGATGCCAGCCCCCCTCGGGCCTCACGCGACCGGCTCGTCCTCCTCCTGGACGGTGGGGAGCGCCCCACGCCGGCGGCGCTTCACCTTTTCCTCCGTGAGGCGATGCTCGAGCGCCGCCCGGGCCGACGGCGCCGCCTCGTCCTCGCCCGCGGTCTCGACAAGCTCGCCGAATTCCTCCGCGGCGCCGGCGGCTCGGTCGCGCAATCCGCGCAGCTTGCGCGACAGCTTTGTGCGGGTCGCTTCCCCCTCAGGGGCGAACAGGTACCCGAGCACCGCGCCGATCCCGACGCCGAACAGGAACGCCCCAAACCCGGAGCCGCGCTCGCTCACTCGCCCGCCTCCAGGTCGTCGGGAGCCGCCACGGTGACGACGCGCGGCCGCGCATGGGACTGGAGCGGCGGCTTGACCCAGCGATCGACCGCGCCACGGGTGTTGGTGACGCGCAGCTGCTCGAACAGGAAGGCGAACGTGTCCTCGAGGTCGGCCGCGATCGCCCCCCGCACGTCCGCAGGGAGGTCCCACAGGCGCCGCTTGAACGGCCCGATGGCCTTCTTGCGGCTCTTGTAGATGAACTGCTGCTCGGTGTCGCCCTTCTTCCATTCGTCCTGGCATTCGGACCTGACCCAATCGTTGATCTCGGCCCGCACATCGGCCGGGAGCTTCGGGTGGTCGAAGACGATGTTTTGGAAGTTGGTCGCGAGGTGGATCTCGATCGCCTCGCGCGCCGGGAAGTGCCCGAATGCCTCGGGCGGGAGGGTCGAGGCGCCGTGCTGCACCGCGCCGCCCAGCCCATAGCGCGCGCGCGCTTCGCGGGACAGCGTCTGCAGCGCATCGAGGTCGAGCTGGACCCTGGCGATCGAGCCGTCGGGGAGCACCACACCGCCGTGGCTCGTCCCCGTCTGGACGGAGATCTTGCTGATCCCGACGTAGGGGCCCAATCGCTGCAGCGTGCGGGTGTACCCCTCCATGAACGCCTCGAGCTCGTGAACGTCCGAGTTCTTGCCCCCCACCTCCCCGATCTCCGCGCCCACGGAGACGGTCACGCCCTCGGGCTCGCGGTCGCGGATGAATTTGGTGAGCTCGGCGGCGCGCTCATAGTTCACGCGCTGCTGCTCGTCGAGCGTGGACTTGGAAAGGTCCACGAGCGTGGAGGTATCAACGTCGATATTGTAGAAGCCGGCGCCCAGCTCCTCTTCGATCAGCGCCCGCACGGCGCCGAGCTCGGCCTCGGCGTCCGCCCCGTACTTCTTGGCGTTCACCTGCACATGGTCGCCCTGGATGAAGAGGGGCCCCTCGAAGCCCTCGCGCAGCGCCGCCGCCGTCATGACGGCCACGTACTCGGCCGGGCGCTGCTCCGTGTAGCCGATCTCGCTGCGCGCGATCTCCAGCACCAGCGCCCCCACATCGAGCCGCGTGGCGGCCCGGAAGACGGCGCGGGCCGTGTCGTACGCCAGCACGCGCACGTTCATCGCGGGCGTCGTGAACGAAGGGACTTCGCCCCGCCCGCGCGCCAGATACAGCTCGTGGATCGACGCGGGGCGCACACCCGCCTGCTGCCCGATCTCCCAGATCAGCCAGCGCGCCTCCTCACGCGCCTCCGGCGCGCCGAAGACCGCCTGCCTCGCGAGGTCGTCGAGCGCCGCGCTCCGGCGGACCGACGCGTTCTGGAAGCGCCGCAAGGTGGCGTCGAATGGGTTCGGCATAGGCCCGTCCTCCTGCCGTCGAATCTAAGACGGTGAGCGGTAAGCGGTAAGCGGGCCACCCCCCACCCGCTTACCGCTCACCGCTCACTTCAATTGCCAGCCCGTCGTAGGCCGGGGCGATGCCGTCCGGCAGGCGCGCGGCGAGCTCCGCGTGCGGCGTCTCGTGGGTGAGATGCGTGAGGAAGGTTCGCCGCGCGGCGATCTGCCGCGCCGCCGCGACGGCCTCCGGGATCGAGAGATGGAGCGGGTGCGGACGCGACAGCAGCGCGTTCAGCACCAGGACCTCGAGGCCCCCGAGTTGCGCCCGCGCGGCGTCCGGAATGGCCTTGACGTCGGTGAGGTAGGCGACCGGACCCACGCGATAGCCGAACACCGTGCTATCGCCGTGGGGCAGCGCGAGCGGACGCACCCGCATCCCGGCGATCTCCGTCTCGCAGTCCGGCGCGAGCGCCCGAGGGATCAGCTCGGGCTTGCTCGTCCCGGGGGACGCGGGCGTCCCGTCGAAGATGTAGCCAAAGCGCCGCGCCAGCTCGGCGAGCGTGCGCGCCGCGCCGTACACCTCGAGAGGGGCTGGGTGCCGCACCGAGATGGCCCGGAGATCGTCGATCCCGTGGATGTGGTCCGCGTGGGCGTGAGTGAAGAGCACCGCGTCCACCGCGGCCACGCCCGCGGCCACGAGCTGGAGACGCAGCTCGGGAGGCGTGTCGATCAGCAGGCGGCGCCCCCCCGCCTCGAGCAGCGCGGCCGTACGACTGCGTTTGTCGCGCGGATCAGGCGAGGTACAGGTGACGCAGCGGCAGCCGATCTGCGGCACGCCGTACGACGTGCCGGTGCCGAGGAACACGAGCTTCACGTCACACGACCTCGACCTTGAGCAAGTTCGTCGTGCCGGAGACCCCCCATGCCACTCCGGCGGTCGTCACGATGCGGTCGCCGGCCCGCGCCAGGCCCCGCTTCAAGATGAGGTCGCGCACCACCGCAAGCATCGCGTCGTATCCCGGCACGCGGTCCACCAGCACCGGCGTCACGCCCCACACCAGGGCGAGCTGGCGGTAAGTGACCGGCTCGGTCGTGACGGCGAGGATCGGCACCGGCGGCCGCAACGCGGCCACCTTGCGCGCCGTGAACCCGCCCTGCGTGATCGTGACGATCAGGGGCGTCTTCAGCATGCGGGCCACGGCGCTGGTCCCGAGCGCGATGGCGTCCTCCACCGACACGCTCTCCCGGGCCGCGAGGCGCCGCTCCTCGCGCCCGACGGCCGGGCTCTGCCGCTCCGTCTCGCGGATGATTCGGTCCATCGCGCGGACCGCGTCGAGCGGATACTCCCCCACCGCCGTTTCGGCCGAAAGCATGACCGCGTCGGTGCCGTCCAGGATCGCGTTGGCGACGTCCGAGGCCTCGGCGCGCGTGGGGCGGGGATGCCGGACCATCGATTCCAGCATCTGGGTCGCCGTGATCACCGGTTTGCCGTGGCGGTTCGCCTCGCGGATGAGCCGCTTCTGCACGACCGGGACCTCTTCGAACGGCAGCTCGACCCCCAGGTCGCCGCGGGCCACCATCACCGCATCGCTGGCGGCGAGGATGCGCTCTAAATCCTCGAGCGCGGTGGCCTTCTCGATCTTCGCGACGATCTTCAGGCCGTCGGGGACGAGCTCGCGCACCTCGGTGACATCCTCCGATCGGCGCACGAACGAGAGCGCCACATATTCGACGCCATCCGCCACGGCGCCGGCGACGTCCTCGCGATCCTTGTCGGTGAGCGCCGGAGCGCTCACCTGCAGGCCGGGGAGGTTCATCCCCTTGTGGGACGTGAGCGTGCCGCCATCGACCACGCGCCCGTACACCCGCGGCCACTCGATCCGGGTCACCTCGACGGACAGCAGGCCGTCGTCCAGCAGGATGGTCGCGCCGACTCGCGCGTCGCGCGCCAGATCGGCGTACGTCGTGGGCACCTCGTCCGGCGCCGCCGACTCTTCCGGCGCGAACACCACAACTTCCCCGGAGCGCAGGAGCCGCGGCTCGGGCAGCTCTCCGACACGGATGCGGGGACCCTGCAGGTCCAGAAGCACCGCGACGGCGACCCCGGCCTCGTCGGCCGCACGCCGCGCGGCCGCGATCCACCCGCGCCTGAGCTCGGGCGAACCGTGGGAGGCGTTGACGCGGATCACGTTGACGCCGGCGTCGATCAGAGCGGCGATGCGCTCCGGAGTCCCTGTGGCGGGACCCAGCGTCGCGACGATCTTGGTGCGGCGGATCAGACGGTGCCTCCTTCCGCAAGCGCCGCGACCAGCGCCGGAAGCACCGTGCCGGCGGGCCCGCGGCAGACGATCTCCGCGGCGGCGGAGACCTCGCTGGGATCTGGATTCACCTCGATGACCGTGGCGCCCGCCGCGCGCGCCTCGAACGGCAGCCGGGCAGCCGGCTCGACCAGCCCCGAGGTCCCGACCACCAGCATCACCTGGCACGAGCGCGCGAGCTCCCGCGCCTCCGCCGCCACCGATGGCGGCAGCATCTCGCCGAACCACACGACGTCGGGGCGGATCGGCGACCCGCAGCGCGGGCAAGGCGGGGGGTCACACTCCCCATCCTCGACGGGCTCCGCGATCGCGCGCGCCGGGAACGGGTGCCGCTCTGCGACGCAGGAGAACCGCTCCAGCGAGCCGTGCAGCTCTACGACGCGCCGGCTCCCCGCGCGCCGGTGGAGGCCGTCCACGTTCTGCGTCACCACCGCGACCTCGGGGACCAGGCGTTCCAGCGCGACGAGGGCGTGGTAGCCGGGGTGCGGCGTGGCAGCGCGCACCAGGCCCCGGCGCCATGCGTACCAGCCGAACACCCGCGCCGGGTGCCGCCGGAACGCCGCTTCGGTCGCGAGCTCTTCGGGATCGTAGCGCGCCCAGAGTCCGGTGAGGGCCTCACGGAACGTGGGAATGCCGCTCTCGCGGGACATCCCGGCCCCGGTCGCGACCACGACGCAGCGGGCCCGGGAGAGCGCCCGCGCGGCCGCCGCGATGGCGCCGGCAGGCTCGGCTGCCGCAGGGC
>DATDFP010000239.1:0-3964 GCA_036522535.1 Gemmatimonadales bacterium | reverse complement strand
ATTGTTCCGGACGATAACGTACGCGCCGCCACGATCGGCGTCACGCCCGGGTCCTTGCCACGGGTTTCCGCGAGGCGAATCTTTGAACGTGAGATGCGACTGACCTTCTGGATCGTCCCCGTAGCGGTTGCGACGCTGTCTGCGCAATCCACGGAGCGCCAACCCGTGGAATGGCCGGCATACGGAGGCGACGTCGACAGCCGCCGCTACTCCTCGCTCACACAGATCAACCGCGAGAACGTGAAGAAGCTGCGGGTTGTCTGGACCTTCGATGCCAGCGACGGAGTCGAGACCTCCGAGCTCGAGGTCAATCCCATCGTGGTCCACGGGGTCCTGTACGCCACGACCGTCAGCCTCAACGTGATCGCGCTCGACGCCGCCACCGGCGAGCTGCTGTGGCGCTTCGACCCCTTCAAGGGCCGCAAAGTGCGGGGCGGTGGCGGCCGGACCCGGGGCGTGACGTATTGGAGCGACGACCGGGGCAGGGACGAGCGGATCTTCGTCGGCGTGCACCAGTTTCTCTACGCGCTGGACGCGAAGACGGGGCGCCCGCTCGACCAGTTTGGCAACGCAGGGCGCATCGACATGCGGGACGGCCTGCGGCCCGGCGAGAAGCTGATGGTGGACCTCGGCACGCCGGGTATCGTCTATAAGGACTTGCTCATCATCGGCAGCCGCACGGCCGAAAGCCTCCCGACTCCGCCGGGGGATGTGCGGGCGTACGACGCCCGCACCGGGGCGTTGCGCTGGACCTTCCACACGATTCCCAGGCCCGGGGAGTTCGGGTACGAGACCTGGCCGAAGGATGCGTGGACGTACTCCGGCGCCGCGAACAACTGGAGCGGGTTGTCCCTCGACGTGCGGCGCGGCCTCGTGTTCGTGCCCACGGGCTCGGCGGCCGACGACTACTATGGAGCGAACCGCGTGGGCGACGACCTGTTCGCCAACTCGCTCCTCGCGCTCAAGGCGGAGACAGGGGAGCGCGTATGGCATTTCCAGTTCGTCCGGCACGACATCTGGGACCGCGACCTGCCGGCGCCTCCGAATCTGGTGACGGTGCGCCGCGATGGTCGCCCGATCGACGCGGTCGCGCAAATCACCAAGTCCGGCCACGTGTTCCTGTTCGAGCGCGCATCGGGCAAACCCTTGTTTCCGATCGGGTACCGGAAGTACCCGAAGTCCGACGTCGAGGGCGAGGTCTCCGCCGACTCGCAGCCGCTACCGCTCGTGCCCGAGCCGTTTGCACGCCAGGAGCTCACCGAGAAGCTGCTCACGGATCGCACGCCGGATGCGCACCGCGCCGTGCTCGAGCGTTTTCGGACGGTGCGGAGCGGCGGCCAGTTCGTCCCCTTGAGCCTTCAGGGCACCATCGTGTTCCCGGGCCTCGACGGTGGCGGGGAATGGGGCGGTGCGGCGTTCGACCCCGAGACCTCGGTGCTGTACGTCAACGCGAACGAGATGCCGTGGACGGTAAGTCTTGTGGAGCGGGCTCCCGCGGCAGCCATGGCCGGCGGGCGGGAGTTGTACGCGCAGGAATGCGCGAGCTGTCACGGCGCGGACAGGAAGGGATCGCCCAGCGCCCCGTCTCTGCTGGACCTAACCGACAGGCTCACGCTGGCGGAGATCAGGGCGGTGTTGTCGGACGGGGGCGGGAGGATGCCGGGCTTCGCGCGGCTGGGTTCGGACGCCCTGTCGGCGGTCGAGCGTTACCTGCTCAGCGCTGCGGACACGTCCCTGAGTCCCCCCTCTCCCGAAGGGAGAGGGGGACAGGGGGTGAGGACCCCGGAACGGAGCGGCGGCCAGGAGGTGAGGACCCCGGAACGGAGCGGCGGCCAAGAGGTGAGGACCCCGGAACGGAGCGGCGGCCAGGAAGTGAGGACCCCGGAACGGAGCGAGGGACAGGGAGCGAGGTCTCCCATCGACCAGAAGTACCGCGTCCAGTACAGCAGATTCTTGGACCCCGACGGCTACCCGGCGGTGAAGCCGCCCTGGGGCACGCTCAGCGCCATCGATCTGAACACCGGCGCATACCGTTGGAAGATCCCCCTCGGGGAGTACCGCGAGCTCGCGGCTCGTGGTATGACGGCCACCGGATGCGAGAACTACGGCGGTCCGGTGGTCACCGCGGGCGGGCTGGTATTCATCGCGGCGACGAACTATGACGCCAAGTTCCGCGCGTTCGACAAGGCCACGGGCGACCTGCTCTGGGATACGACGCTCCCGGCGGCGGGGAACGCGACGCCGGCGACCTACGAGGTCAACGGGCGGCAATTCGTCGTGATCGCGACCAGTGGCGGCAAGTCGAAGGCGCGCGTGCCCGCGATGTATGTCGCGTTTGCGCTCGAGGAGGGGAGACGGTAGCCCAAGCCGTCAACCGGCGAGCGCGATCGCAAGCCTCGTCACCGACGCCGGAGCGAAGGAGTGCACGAGCGGCGTGCCGCGCGTCGCGATCTCGACGGTCGCAGGCATCACCCGCTGTGGGGCCTCGAACGTGTTGTGATCGTGCACGTCGCGCGCCGCGAGCGTGGTGGCCGTCGCCGAGCGCACCGTCGCCCGGCGCACCACGATCTCCGCCTCGCGCGGCTCGGTGAGGTGCGGGTTGGTGACGGTCAGCGTGAGCACGTCGCCGCGACGCGATGCCGACCCGTTGAGTCCCCACAGCGAGTGTTCCCGTCCTTGCCCGTCCCTCCAGCTCACCGGCGGTGCGGACAGCACCGTGCGGACCGCCTGTGCCCCCTGGTGCGCCGCGTATAGCGCGAAGACGTGGTAGGTGGGCGTGACCAGGAACTTGTCCTCGTGCGCCAGGAACAGGGATTGGATGCAGTTGACGAGCTGCGCGATGTTGGCCATCGCCACCTTGTCGGCGTGCCGGTTGAAGGTGTCGAGCGTGAGCCCGGCCACGAGCGCGTCGCGGATGGTCGACTGCTGGCCGAACAGGTGGGTGGGATCCAGGTTCGTCGTCATCTTGTGCCACGCCCCCCACTCGTCGACCACCAGCTTCACCCGGTGCTCGCGGTCGCTCTCCCCCATCACCTGCCAGTGCGAGGTGACGAGCGTCTCCATGCGGTCCGCGCTGGCCAGCAGATCGTACCACGCGGCGTCGTCGAACGCGACCGCCTCGCCGTTCGGCGCGCTGGAATAGTGGTGCAGCGCCCATCCCCACATCCGCTCGAAGCCCCGGCGCTCGGCGAGCGCCCGGAATGAGCGGCGCGTCCATTCCAGATCCCCGCCGTTCGGGCCCGACCCGATGAACCTGAGCTCCACACCGTAGGCGGGCACGTCCCAGGTGGTGAAGCGGCGGTACTCGGCGGCGTACTCCTCCGGCGTGAAGTTGCCGCCGCAGCCCCACGACTCGTTCCCGATCCCCCAGTAACGCACTCCGAACGGCTCCCGGTCGCCGGCGGCCGCGCGCACGCCGGCCCACGTGGTGCTCCCCGCGGGGGAATTGCAGTACTCCAACCACTCGACGAACGCGCGGGCGGGCAGCGAGCGCACGTTGGCGGCGAGATAGGGCTGCGCGCCGACCAGGCGGCAGAAGCGCAGGAACTCGCTCGTGCCGAACTCGTTGGGATCGTACTTCGCCGGCACGTTGCCCAGGTCCTTGAAGTGGGGATCGTCGGCCCAGAAGTTGGTGCGGCGCGGCCTGCGTTCCCGCGGGCCGACGCCGTCGCGCCAGTCGTACGAATCGGCGAAGCAGCCACCGGGCCAGCGCACGACGCCCGGTTTGATCGCACTTAGCGCGTCCGCCAACGCGCGGCGCACACCGCCGACGTTCGCCACGCGAGACCCCTCGCCCACCCAAACCCCGTCGTAGATCACGCCGCCCAGGTGCTCGATGAAGTGCCCGTACAGCTCGGGCGCGATCGTGCCGATCGGCTCGTCGAGCAGCACCTCGATGCGCGAGTCGGCGAGGTGAGTGCGCCCCCTCCACCCGCCCGACCGCGCGCCGAGCAGGGCGAGCCCG
>DATDFP010000238.1:0-4146 GCA_036522535.1 Gemmatimonadales bacterium | reverse complement strand
GATGCGCAGGCGCAGCTCGAACTCGCGCGGCGGCCATGACCCGCGCGTCGAGCTCAGGCGAGAGCGAAACCGGCGTGCGATCGACCGCCCCGAGCAGCCGCTCGGCCTCCTCGGCCTCGGCGCGGAGCTCGGGAGGCAGGTCCGCGAGCGAGCGCTCGCCGTCCAGCAGCCCTTTCACCAGCGGGTGATATGTCTTGCTCATGCTCATGCGTACTCCTTCAACAGCTCGCGCAGCCTGTCATACGCGCGATGCATCCGCATCTTCAGCGAGGCCACCGACGCCCCGGTCGTGCGCCCGATCTCTTCGTAGGACAGCCCCTCGAAATGCTTCAGCACGAACACATCGCGCTGTTCCGCAGTCAGCTCGAGGAGCGCCCGCTCGAGCGCCCGGGCGCGCTCGGCTTTCTCCAGCTTTCCATCGGGCCGCCCGGGGCCCGCAATGGCTTCGTCCGTATCCTCGAGCGACCGACCCTCGCGCGGCCAGCGGCGCCGCTCGGCGAAGCACCGGTTGCGCAGGATCAGGAACAACCAGCCCGCAAACTTTGCCGGTTCCCGGCAGGCCGCCAACTGATCGAACGCCCGGATCAGCGCGTCCTGAACGGCATCCTCAGCAGCGTCGCGCGAGCCCAGCATGCGTGCCGCATAACGCGCATAACGGTCGCGGTAACGCTGGACGAGGATGGCATACTGATCCACGTCCCCGGCCAGCACCGCCCGCACCGCGTCGGCATCAGTCACCTCTTCCCGCAGACCCAACCGAGCCACCTCACCCCACGGAAAGACCCAAGATGATGCTAGGTGCGGGACCGGATACAGGCAACGGACCTCAAATAAAGAGTCACCGACCGGGCCGTTGGTAACGCTCGGTCCGGCGAAGACTTGGAGCCGAATAGCGTTACCCGAGCCCCCGATCGCCCGTCTTCCAAGGACGACCAAGGAGGCCGCTCAATGGACCCCCAGAGCTCCCCGACGCCTGATGTTGTCCTCGTGGCTCGCATGGCTGTCGGCGACCTAGGCGCAGTGCAGCGGCTGTGCCAGCGGTACGGAAGCGCCGTATACGCGCTGGCTTACGAGGTCCTGGTCGATCCGGCCCGCGCCACCGAAGTCGTGGCAGATACGTTCCAGCGCGCTTGGCGGACCGCCGCACACTTCGATGCGGCGCAGAGCTCGGTGCTCGGCTGGCTCACGGGGATCGCCGGGAGTCTCGTCCAAGACGCGTTGCACGCGCGCCCCTCGCCCAGGCGATCCGCTCCGCATCCAGAGGACACATCTGGATCCCGCGAAGGGAGAAGGTCTTAAGGGCTCGTCCCCTCCGTCCCCAAAAAAGCAGTAGCTTTGGCGGCGTGACCCGACCGGCCGCCATTCTCTTGGCTGCGTCTATCGCCGCGCCGGCAAATGGTCAGACCCGCGCGTCTCTCGGCATTGGCATAGGCAGCGTCCGGTATGCCCGGGATGCCACAGACACTCTGCGGGCCTTCAGCACGGCGGCGTTCTCCCCCGCCCTCCAGTACGCCTCCCCGACGCTGACGCTGGACGTTTCGGGGTCGTTCGCGTCCCTGCCCGAAGGCGTGTGGTCGAGCCAGGGGCGAGGCGGCCTGTGGGCCCAGACTCGCCCCTTCGCCGGGGGGTGGCGCTTAGGCGCGGAGGCGATTGTCACCGGCACTACGAGCCCGGGCGGCGGACGGACCGCTGCGGCGCACGGGATGGGCGAGGTGTCGTGGTCCGCGTTACGGTGGGGATTCGGGGTCGGCGCCGGACCGTCGGCGGGATGGATCGCCAACACGACCCCGGTCGCGGCACTGCACATGCGGTTCCGCGCCTGGTGGCGCCCGGCGGCCGGCCGGGGCGCGAGCGAGTGGCAGGCGAGCGCCGAGCCGACGCGGCTGCCCGATGGATGGTTCACCGACCTGGGCGCCGGCGGGACCGTGGAGCGAGGCCCGCTCGTCGCGTCGCTATGGGCTGCCGCTCGCCTCCAGCGCGCCCCCTATGCCTCCGCAGCAGCGGGTAGCGCGTTCCTCCAGGTCTTCGTATTCCCGCGAGCATCGCTCGAGCTGGGCGGAGGAAGTTACCTGCGCGATCCGTACCAGGGGCTGCCTCAGGCCGGCTACATCACCGTCGGAGTGCGGCTCCACGCCGCCCGGCACGTGGCGGCGGCCCAACGCGCAGCTGGGCCTCATTTGTCCCCTCTCGTCCCGGCGTCGCGCGGAGACAGCCTGGTCGTGCGCTTCCATTTCAGCAACGCCCGCACTGTGGCGATCACCGGGGACTGGAACCAGTGGCGGCAACTCCCTCTGCGCTCCCTGGGTGGAGACTTGTGGGAGGGGAAGCTCGCCCTGCCCCGCGGGGTCTACCACTTCAATGTCCTGCTGGACGGCAACACCTGGGTCGTACCAAACGGGATAGCGGCGGTGTCGGACGGCCTGGGCGGGATGGTGGGCGTGCTGGTAGTCCCGTAAGGCTAGTGTGGCGTCCCCGGAGTGCCTTGACTATTGGCACGGCGTCGGTGGGTTCCAGAGGGCGCGTTGGTGCGGCGTGGTGTCGGCGCGCCACGCGCTGCCGAGGGCTCGGCGAGGAGCGCAACGCGAGATCCCTCCGGGCGCTGGCGTACCGGCGGCCTCGACGCCCTGCTGGGGCGGCCATCGGGACGACACGCCGGTGCCGGCGCCGTGACCGCCGGTACGCACGCGCCCTGCGGGCCCCGCGGTGCGCTCCTCGCCACCGCCCCGGAGCGCTGCGCCCTAGCGCCGTGTCCGCGCCGCACCACAGCGTCCGGCGGAACCCACCGACGCCGTATTAGGCAAGGCACTCCTGGGACGCCACACTAAAGACGCCACACTAGCGGAGAAACAGGAGATACGCGGCCGCGACTGCGCCCGCGAGACCCAGAGCGCCGCCGGCGAGCACGTCGCTCGCATGGTGGACTCGAAGCGCAACCCGGGAGTAGGCGACGCCCGCGGCGAGCGGGAGGACGAATGGGGCGAGGATCGGGTACGCGAGCGCGAGCGTCCCTGCCACGGCGCTCGCCGCGGCAGAGTGCCCAGACGGAAAGGAGTGAGGGTCCGGCAGGTCGATCAGAGCGAGGGGCGTGCCGGTCGCGTCGCACGGCCGGGCCCGCGCCACGGCGCGCTTGAGCGCCTGGACGACGACGTGCGACAGAGCATTCGCCAGCAGGGTCGCGAGGCCCACGCGCCGATCGCCCACCGTCGTCAGGGTGAGGCCGACGGCGAGCGTCGCGGGCGCACCGCCGAGGTGAGTGAGCTGGCGCATCATACTGCGGCCGTCGCCGCCGGCCCGGGGATCCGCGCGAACGCCTCGGCCAAGGGTCGGCCTTCGTAGCACTCGGGCACGGCGATTCCGAACCACCAAAGTATGGTGGCGGGAACGTCGAGGAGCGAGACGGGGCGCCTGATCAGGTGGCGGCGCGCCACGCCCGGGCCCGCGAGGATCAACGGGATACGATCGTTGGCTGGGTGCGGTTCGTCGTGCTCCGTCGCGCTCACACCGCCGCCCCCGTGGTCCGCCGTGATGATGAAGACTGCGTCCTCCGGGGAGGTGGTGAGACGGCCGATCGCCGCGTCCACTTCTGCGGCGGCCTGGAGATACGGCTCGGACATCCAGCCGTGCGCATGTCCCGCACGGTCGCAGTCGGGCAGATACACGATGTACAACCGCTCTTTGCGGCGATCGAGGAGATCGCGAGCCGCTGCCCCGGCCTGGCGGGCGCCCGTTCCGGCGGCCACCAGCAACTGGCCACCGCCGGCGGACACCAGCGTCCAGGCGACAGGGAGGGCGGCTCGACTGAGACCGGAGGTGACGACCTCCGTAGTGACACCGTGGCGCGCAAGCTCCCATGCGAGCGGCCGCAACGCGCCCAGGCCGGGGAGGAAGCCCAGGCCGGGCTCGAGCAGGCGATGCGTCGGCGGCCCGACACCCGTCGCGAGCGACGCGAGTGCGGGCACGGTCGCGCTGGGTCGGACCGTGGAGGCATGGCGCGCCAGTGTGAAGGCGCTGCCGAGCGCGTCCAGCGACGGCATGATGCCCGGTGAGATGGCATCCGGCTGGAGGCCGTCCGCGAGGACCACGACTAAGCGGCGCATGAGACTGCTCCCGCCTCGGTTCGGCCGATGAGGCCGGCGTAACACGCCA
>DATDFP010000237.1:0-3268 GCA_036522535.1 Gemmatimonadales bacterium | reverse complement strand
CTGTGCCTGCTGTATGGGGTGGTCGCAGTCAGCATGGTCCACGCAGCGGCGCGGGAGGCGAGCCTGATCGTGGGCGCGGCGCTGGCGTTTTTCCTGCTCGAGTTCGGGTTCGTGATGCTGTCGGCGATCCTATCGCAGGTCGGCCTCGGCGCGCTCGCCTGGTACCGGATCCTTGGCGGGAATATCGTCGGAGCGATCCTTACGGTCCTGATCCTCTGGCGGCGCCATCCGCTGGGCCAGGAGTTCCGGGATGCTGAGGCCGAAGACCAGGAGTGACGCGCGTGCAACGGATCGTTCCCGTCGTCGTCAGCGGTCGAGAGCCGACAACGCGACGAAGTGCGTAACGCGTTGGCCGGTGTAGAAGGTCCGGAGAGCGTCTTGCACCGCGCGGTCCGACTTGGTGAACCGATCGTGTTGCCTCAGATGCTCCGCCCAGGTTTCGACCAGGTAGCACTCGAGACAGCGATGGGGGTTCGCGGAGTCCACAAACAGCTCCCAAAACACGGCTCCGTCGCGCCGGCGAATCGGTCGCACCAGACGGCGCAGCGCCTTGGCGAACGCAGCCCGCTGAGCAGGCTCGAGCGTGTATTCGACGGTTATGAGCACCGGCCCCGCATCGGCGGAGAGGTTTTCCGCCGCCACCGGGGGCTCCCAGCTGCGGGCCGGGTCCAGGTCAACGCCTTCCGTGACGGCCAGGCGGAAGCGCGGCATCAGGCCGAGTCCCAACAGCAGGCCACCGCCGGCCGCCGTGAGGGCCAATTTGATGCCCAGCTCGTTGGCGACGATTCCCCACAGCAACGCGCCAACCGCGAAGGACCCGAACAGCGTCAGCGTGGAGACCGCGAGCGTGCGGCCCCGTACCCACGCGGCCGCCCCGAGCTGCGCCGCCAGAATCAGGGTCGACACCATTGTGAGCCAGCCGCCGCCGGCGACGACCATCGCGCCGAGCAGCAGCCCGAAGTGCGTTACCCACGCAAGTGCCAGACATCCGAATGCGAACAGCACGGTCGCAAGCGCCGTGATCGCCTCAGTCGACTGGCGCCTGCGCCAGGTGGGTAAGAGCGCAGCGCCGAGCAGTCCTCCCAGGCCTAGGCATCCTACGAGGGCGCCGTACGCGACGGGGCCGCGTCCCAACGATGTTTTCGCGACGAGCGGGAGGAGCACCCAGAGCGCGCTCGCGAACAGGACGAAAGCCGCCGTCCGGACGATGACCGATCGGAGCGCCGGCGTGTAACGGACATATCGTAGCCCGGCGCGCACGGCGGAGGCCAGACGCTCCGCCGGCAGCGTGGCGCGCCGCGACTCGCGCCGCCACCGCCACAGGACGAAGAAAACTCCCAGCACCGATGCCGCATTGATGAGGAACACCGGCCCCGGTCCGCCCGCGACGATGATCACGCCCGCGATGGCCGGTCCGATGGCGCGAGCGATGTTGATCGCGATGGTTCCCAGCCCGACGGCCGCGGGCAGCTCGTCCCGCGGCACGACCTCGGGAATCATCGCCTGCCACGCGGGGATGTCGATTGCGCTTCCCGCGGCGATCGCGAGCGTGACCACCAGGAGCATCCATGGTTGGACAACGCCCGTGACCGTCAGCACACCCAGCAACGCCGCCATCAGGAACAGCCACACCTGAGTGACGAGCAAGACGCGTCGCCGGTCCAGGACGTCGGCCAGGGCGCCCGCCGGCAGAGCGAGTAGAAACAGGGGAAGGGTGTTGGCGGCCTGCACGAGCGAGACCATCAGCGGCGAGGGCGCGAGCAGCGTCATCAGCCAGGCGGCCGCGGCATCGTGCATCCACTGGCCGATGCTCGAGACGACGTCCGAGCTCCACAGCGCGCGGAACAACGGCCGCCGCAACGGGCTCCAGGCCGCTTTGGGAGTCGCTGTCACCGTCTGGAGCCCTCGATCACTCACCGCATGCGTCCGGATTCATGGTATCGCTCAACCTTAACCCGTCGCGCGCGCGCCGGCCTACTCCTTTCGGAGTAGGAGCGTCTCTCTCCCCGGAGATGCAAGACGATTCCTGTCCCTGGAATAACGGTTGATTCGACGCTGAACCTACGCGCCCTCCGCAGGTCCACCAGCAGTGCGGGCCCCACCCAAACGGGGGGCCCGGCCCGGAGCTGGGACATCGCGGGAGCCTCGCAGGCAGATAGTTCATTACCGCACTGTCGGGCTCTGCAATCATCACTTAAACGAGCGGGTATCGCATGAAGCGTTTGATCAGACCAGCCACGTGGGGGGCGTCACGGACCGTGGCAGCCCGCGCCACGGGCTGCATGGTCGAGGCGGCCGTCGGCACGAGCAACCATGCACCGGTGGTGATGACGACGGGTTGAGGAGGTTAGGACGTCACGCGTATAAGTCCCCCCCCAGGTACTTGAACCCGCTGTCCACGGCCACCGTCACCACGGTGTGCCCGGAGCCGATCTCCCTGGCGATCTGAAGCGCTCCGGCCACGTTGAGTCCGGTGCTCGTTCCCGCGAAAATGCCCTCGTGCCGCGCGAGCTCCCACGCCGTCCGCCGCCCTTCGGTCTCGCTGACCCCGCGTGCCTCGCTCACCATGCCGCGGTCGAATTGCGGCGGCACGAACCCGGGCGCCACGCCCTCAACGCCGTGCGTGCCCGCCTTGCCGCCCGTCAGGACCGACGACGTGGCAGGCTCGAACGCCACGATCCGCGGCCTGGGCTCCTGCCGCAGCAGCACCTGGGACGTCCCCATCAGCATCCCCGACGTGCCGACTGCAGCGCAGAAGGTATGGATGGGCCGGTCCACCTGCCTGAGCAGCTCCTCGCCTAACGACTCGTAGCCGGCCACCATGTCCGGGTTGCGCATCTGGTCGGTCGCGTAGCTTGGCCCTTCCGAGGCGATCTCCCGCGCCCGCTCCATCATCCGCGGCACCAGATCCGCCGTCAGCTTCCCGCCCGCGCTCTTCAACACCTCGAGCTCGGCGCCGAAGATCTCCATGCTGCGCCGCTTCTCCAGCGCCACCGCGTCGTTGGTCACGATGCGACAGCGGTAGCCCTTGACCGCGCAGACGAACGCCAGGGAAATGCCCGTGCTGCCGCCGGTATACTCGACCACCGTCATTCCCGGCTTGAGCGTGCCGCGCTGCTCCGCCCGCTCGATCATCGACAGGGCCATCCGGTCCTTGTACGATCCGGTCGGGTTGTAGTACTCGAGCTTGACGAGCACCTCGGCGGCGCCCTCCGGGACGATCTTCCGGAGTCTCACCAGCGGCGTGTTGCCGATGGCCTCGAGCATC
>DATDFP010000236.1:0-2346 GCA_036522535.1 Gemmatimonadales bacterium | reverse complement strand
TGTGCGTGGGTCACCGCCTCAAGGCGGTTGTGGGTGCGGAGCTTGCGGTTGATGTGGTGAAGGTGGTTGCGCAACGTTTGAGCAGAAATGCCCAGCTTGCGGGCGATCGACGCGGAATTGTTGCCAGCGGCGAAGAGTGTGAGGATGCGGCGCTCGTGGTTGGTAAGTGCCTCGACCGCCGCGTGTTGGGACGGGTCATCCGCAAGCGCGACGAGTTGCCGCGCGGCCTCCAGCATGCGATTGACGAGTGTGACGTTGAGCCGGCTCTGCGTGATGTCGCGCGCCAACCGCACCAACAGGTGGCGTCCCGTTCGCCGGTTCTCGAAGACGATCGTCGACACGTTCACCCAGAGGCGCGCACCGGATCGCGTGCGGACGTCCAGATCGAAGTGCGGAATCCCCCTGCCGCTGGCCTCCGGATCGCGGACCGCTGTTTCGGCTCCTCCAGCGAGCGGCTCGGTTCCTAGCGCGTCGTACGCATCCAGGACGTCTTCGATGTGGCGACCGAGCACCTCAGTCGCCGGATAGCCGAACAGCCGCTCCGCGCTCCGGTTCCAGGAGCAGATCTCGCCACCTGCGGTGACCGTGTACGCGGCATCCGCGGTCTGCTCCAACAGCGTGAACAACTCAGCTTCGAGCATTGCTCTCCTCCCCGGGATTCTGGCGTTTCACCCCTGAGTGGGCCGGAACAGGTGGTCCCGCGCAGGACGCACGTCTCCCTGAACAGTACGAACGCTTCATTGCCGCGCGATGTGCCAAGCCACAATAATACTCCCGCAGCGCAACGCACTTGGAGAAACCCGACCCTCGCAATGGGAGCTTCACGCCATGAAACGTCTCGGATTCACCGCCCTCGCCGGCGCGCTTGGCCTCGGACTCTTGTTCGCCTCTCCGCACACCGCAGCGGCACAACGCACGGCGCCGCCCGGCGGCGCGTACCAGAAGGTCAGCGCGCTCGTCCCGCTGCCGGACTTCGTGCCCGGACTCGGCACCCTGTATGTAGCTCCCGCTACGCTGCCTGCGGGGCCGTTCCTGGCCTACGATCATCAGGGGCATCTGGTGAGCTCGATCTACATGATCCCGCTCAAGGATATGAACGCCCAGAAAGGGTTCAGCGACCTGAAGGTCGCCCACCAGCCTGTCGATCACGTGGACATCGTCTTCAACGCGGGCCATCCGGGCGTGGCGGAGCCGCACTACCACGTCATCCTGTGGTACGTCTCCGCGCAGCGCGCAGCCCAGCTCGCCAAGTGACCACGCGGTCGCGTCGTGAGTTCCTGAAGGCCGGCGGGCTTGTGCTCGCCGGCTTCGGGATGGCTCCCCTGTTCGGGACGCGGCTCCGTCAGTCGGCGGGTCCCGAATTGATCGAGATGCGGAGCGACGCGCTGGGATCCCGGGTCTGGTTCGATCCGATCGGCCTCTACATTCAACCGGGGACGACCGTACGCTGGATCGCTCGGGAGAACGTGCACACGACGACCGCCTACCACCCACGCAACGACCACCACTCGCTGCGCATCCCGGAGGGCGCCGCGCCGTGGGATTCCGGGTTCCTCGTGCATCCGGGCGATCACTTCGACGTCACGCTCACCGTCCCCGGGGTCTATGACTTCTACTGCATGCCCCACGAAGCGGCGGGCATGGTGGGCCGGATCGTGGTGGGGGAATCGCGCGGGCCCGGCGCCGAGCCGTTCGACTACTGGGTGGGCAGGGTGGGGACCGATGACTGGCGCCACGTCCCCGACGCGGCCCGCGCGGCCTTTCCCGGCGTCGCGCGGATCCTCGCCGAGCGCCGGGTGCATCCGGCTTAGCACGCCACGGCGGCGGCCAGCGAAACGCTCGATGATGGCTGCAGGACGCTTGAATCAAGAGAGGAGCCGCAATTCATGTCGGCACAGGACCAACTCTATCCGCGTGCGACTCAGGAGATCGCGGAGCAGCGCAAGCGCCTGGCTCCCGGGCCCGCCGCGGCCTTTCGCGCCTTCAGCCAAAGCGTGTTTGCGGAGGGCGCGCTTCCCGTGAAGGTGAAGCAATTGATCGCCGTGGCGGTCGCGCATGTGACGCAGTGCCCGTATTGCATCCGCGGCCACACCGGCGCCGCGTTGCGGCACGGAGCGACAGCCGAGGAGATCATGGAGGCCATCTGGGTGGCCGCGGAAATGCGGGCGGGTGCCGCCTATGCTCACTCAGCCCTGGCGCTTGATACGGTCGCGCGAGCCACCGAGGCCAAGGAAGGCCAGGCATGAGTACGAAAGTCGCCATCAACGGGCTGGGACGAATCGGACGCGCGGTCCTGAAGGTGGTCCTGGACGAGCCGTCGCTCGACCTGGTCGCCGTCAACGACGT
>DATDFP010000235.1:0-6039 GCA_036522535.1 Gemmatimonadales bacterium | reverse complement strand
CGCCGCGCCGAGCGCTTCGCGCGCGGCTTCATGCCGGAGGCGCGACCCGTGCCGCCCGCCCCGCTCGTGATCGAGCTGAACGAGCTGCTGGCGGCGGCAGAGCGGGTGATTGCGCTCATTCCGGAGCCGGTGTTGCACCGGGTGGTGCCCCGGCCCCTCGACGTCGAGGGCGCGACCGAGCGGATCCAGGCGCTGCTCTTCGAGCGGGAGGAATGCAGCTGGCTCGACGTCGTGGGAGAGCGCGCGAGCGTCGTCGATGTGCTGTCGGCGTTCATCGCCCTGCTGGAGCTCGCCAGGCGCGGCGCCCTCAGGCTCCGCCAGGACGGGCCGTTCGCACCCATCGTGATCCGCCGTGAGCCCCCTCGCGCAGCTGCTTGAGGCGGCGCTCTTCGCCGCGTCGCGCCCGCTCGCGGTCGAGGAGCTGATGAGCCTCGATCCGGAGTGGGGGGAAGTCGAGGTGCGCGCCGGGCTCGACGAGCTGCGCGCGGCCTACGCCGCGGCGGGCCACGGCGTGGAGCTCGTCGAGATCGGGCTGGGGTGGCAGTTCCTGACGCGCCCCGAGCATGCGGCCGCGATCGAGAGCGCGCAGTTTGCGCTGCGCCCGCGCCGGCTCTCGCCGGCCGCGCTCGAGACGCTCGCCATCATCGCCTACCGGCAACCGGTGGGCCGTGTCGAAGTGGACGAGATCCGCGGCGTCGATGCGGGCGCCGTGATCGACAAGCTGATCGAGCGGGGGCTGGTGGAGGTGGTCTCCCGCGGCGAAGGGCTCGGCCGGCCGCTGCTCTACGGCACCACGCCGCAGTTCCTGGAGGTCCTCGGGCTGAAGAACCTGGACGAGCTGCCGCGGCTCGAGGAGCTGTCGGTGGCGCTGCGCCCGCCCGCCGCACCCGCATGAGCGTCATGCGCCTGCAGCGCGCCCTGGCGCGCGCGGGCGTCACGTCGCGCCGCAAGGCTGAAGACCTGATCCGCGCCGGTCGCGTGCGTGTGGACGGCGCAGAAGCCACGCTCGGGAGCAGCGTGGACCCCGAGCGCCAGCGGGTGACCGTGGACGGCCGGGTGGTGCGCCCGCCGGGCGTGGCGTGGATCGCGCTCAACAAACCCGTGGGCTACGTGGTGAGCCGCGGGGACCCCGAGGGGCGGCGAACCGTGTACGACCTCCTCCCGCCCGTGCCGGGGCTCACCTACGTGGGACGCCTGGACGTCATGACCTCGGGGCTGCTGCTGCTCACGACGGACGGAGCCGCGGCGCACCGGCTCATGCACCCGCGCTACGCGGTGCCGCGCACCTACCGGCTGCGCGTCCACGGGCGCCCGCTCGCAGAGGTGAAGGCGGCGCTGGGGCGACCGCCGGTGATCGACGGTCGGCCGGTACGCGTGACCGGCTTCCGCGCGCGCCCGGCGGAACGAAGCGTGGAGCTGGAGGTGACGCTGGCCGAAGGCCGGCACCGCATCGTACGGCGGCTCGCCGAGGCGCTCGGACTCAAGGTGGAGTGGCTGCACCGCGTGACCTACGGACCGGTACGTCTGGGACGCCTCGCCGAGGGGAAATGGCGGCGGCTCGCCGCAGGGGAGATCGAAGCCATCGAGCTACGGCATGGAACTGCGTGACCGGACGGTGATGATTCTCGGCGGGAGCGGATTGGTCGGACACGCCGTGGCGCGCCGCCTGCTCGCCGCCGCTCCACAACGTATCGTGCTGGTCGCGCTGTTCGAGAGCGAGGTACGGGCGACGGCCCAGGCGCTCGAGCCCTACCGCGGCGGATCGGGCGTGAACATTGAGTGGGGGGACGTGTTCCTCCCGGCGAGCCTGGCGCACCTCGAGCGCGCCTCGATCATGCAGAACGCCGAGCAGCGCCAGCTCGTCATTCACGACCTGCTGTGCGAGCTCACCGACGAGGTCCTGCAGCGGTCCTTTCTCTATCAGCTCCTGCTCAAGTACCGGCCCGATGCCGTGGTGGACAGCATTAACACGGCCACGGCGTTCGCCTACCAGGACGTAGTGCAGAGCGCGCTCGGCCTGCTTGGGCTGGCGGCGGACGGGAAGCTCGACCGGCAGGCGGTCGAGCGACACGTCCTCGTGCTCACCACGCCGCAGCTGATCCGGCACGTGCAGATCCTCGTCGAGGCGCTCAAGCGCGCGGGGACGAAGGCGTATGTGAAGATCGGCACGAGCGGCACCGGCGGGATGGGGTTCAACATTCCCTACACCCACTCGGAGGAGCGCCCCAGCCGCACGCTGCTCGCCAAGGCGGCGGTCGCGGGCGCCCACTCTCTGCTGCTCTTCCTGCTGGGCCGGACACCGGGCGCGCCAGCCACCGTCGAGATCAAACCGACCGCGACCATCGGCTGGCGGGAAATCAGCTTCGGGCCGATCCGCCGCAAGGGGAAGCCGATCCCGCTCGTGGACTGCCCGGAGCCGGTCCCCGTGGCGCAGGCGTTCGCGCCCGGCGCCAACCCCTGGTGCGACCTGAACCGGCCGCTCGAGGGGGTCTACATCGACGTCGGCGAGAACGGTCTGTTTTCCCGCGACGAGTTCGAGACGGTCACCGCGCTCGGGCAGATGGAGTACGTCACACCGGAAGAGGTCGCCGAGTACGTGGCTATGGAGCTGGAGGGGCGCCCGACCGGGAAGGACATTGTCGCCGCCCTGGACGCCTCCACCGCCGGTCCTACGTACCGGGCGGCGATGCTGCGCGGCCACGCCCTCGACCACCTGCGTGCACTCGAGCGCCGCTCCAAGACACGCGGCGTGGCGTATGAGATGCTCGGGCCGCCGCGGCTCACCAAACTGCTGTTCGAGTCGTACCTCTGTTCCCTGCTGCGGCCGAGTGTTCGCGCCCTGGGCAACTCCGGGTCCCAGGAGCTCGCTTCCGAGGCCCATGCCCTGGTCGAGCGCGACGGGGGGCTGCGGAGCCATATTCTCTCGGTCGGCATCCCCATCCTCGCGCCCGACGGAGAGCGCCTGTACCGGGGAAGCGTGATCGTGGTGCCGGGAGATGGCGCGGATCCGCGCGAGGCCGCACCGCGGGGGTGGGTGGATTTGCGGCCTGCCCAGTTTGCGACGTGGATCAAGCGGGCACAGGAGATGGTGGCGCAAGCCGAGCGCCGCGCCGGCCACGCCGCCGAGTCGGGGAGCGACATCGATTGGACGGCGCTCGCTGCGGATGATCCGATCGAGCCCGCCCGCTTTGCCACATGGGTGTTCCGCTACGAGGACCGGGGGGAGCGGATCAAGCGCTAGCGCCATGGCCCTTGACACTTCAGGAGTCGACCGGGCGCTCGGCGCGATCGGGACCACGTTCCGATTGCGGCGCCTCTACCCGCCCTCGCATCCGGCGGTGTTGGAGTCCGTGCATCACCTCGCCGAAGCGCTGCCCCCGCTGGCGTCGCTCGGCACGATCGAGTGCAAAGTGGCTGCGGCGGGTCTGCACTGGCAGGGGCAGCACCTGCTCCCGCGCAACGCGCAGATCGCCGAACTGGCGGGGCTCCTGTACGCCCGGGGCATCCGCGCTGTGACGCTCGCCCCAGGGGTGACGACAGACCACGTGCTGGCCCTGTTGAGCGTCGCCATGGGGACGCTCTCGTCCGAGGACACGGCGCTCGGGCCGATCGCGCTCGCGCGGGCACGTCGCGGCGCGCACCGGTTCGAGCCCGGGCGGACCGGCTCGCAGGTAGCCGTCCCGCCAGCGGCATTGGAGACGTCTCCCACGCGCCCCATTCCGTCTCCCCCGCCCCCCGCGCCCATCTCGCCCGCGGCCCCTGCGTCCCCCGGGTCCCCGGAGTCCGTGGGGCCCCTGCATCCGAGCGGAGGGGTTTTCCGACTGGACGCCCTGCCGGCGGACGTTGAGGCCAGGCGGGCGATCGTCGCCCTGGGGAACGCCACGTCGCCGGAGGAACAGCGCGATGCGGTAGAGAAGCTCACTGCCCTCGCCCCGCAGCTCCTTGCTGGACGCGACGTCGCCACCGTGGCGGGAGCGATCGTGGCGCTCGACCGCCTCCTCGCCACGGCGGGTGACCCGGGACTGCTGGCGGCGATCGACCGCGCGGGCGCCGCGCTCTCCGACCGCGCCGTGGTGGCGCGGATGGTCCAGCTCCTGGGTGAGCCGCGGGGCGAGCCCGAGCGGCGCGAAGTGCTGGTGGCTGCCGTCGGCGCGCTCGCCACCCTGTCGGTGCAACTGGTGCTCGACGCGTTCATCGCGACGGCGGTCGATGAGCGGGCGCCCTACCGGGCGGCGATCCGGAAGGCGGCGGACCGTGCCCTGGAGCCGCTGCAGGCGCGGTTGGCCGACAAAAACCCGCACGTCGTCGCGGCGGCGGCTGAGCTCATGGGGCTCACCGGCAGCCCGCAGGCCGTGCCCCTGCTCGCGGGGCTGCTGCGCCACCCGTCGGATTTCGTGCGCGAGGCCGCGTTGCTCGGGCTCGCCGAGGTGGGCGGGCGGGAGGTCTCGCGGCCTGCCATGCCGGCTTTGAAAGACGAGAGCATTGCGGTGCGGATCGCGGCCGTGCACGCGATCATGGCGGGTGGAGACCCGGCCTCCACCACCGTGTTGATCCGGCGGCTGGAGCAGGAGACGGACGAAGGGGTACAGGCGGAGATGCTGCGGGCGATCGGCCGGCTGGGCGGCGCCGATGCCCTCGATGTCCTCGCCCATCACGCGGAGCCGGGCGGCAGGTTGAGCCGCCGCAGGGCGACGGTGCGGGCCGCGGCGATCGACGGGTTGCGTCACCTCGCTCACCCTGACGCGCGGGGTCTGCTGGAGTTGTACAGCCACGACAAGGAACCGCTGGTGCGCAAGGCGGCGGAGATGGCACTGAAATGACGACGCGGGCTGTGAAGCAACAGGGCGATGCGGTCCTCACCCAGGCCCTCACCCGCGAGGTGGCGAAGCGCGTGGTCGGCCAGGAGCAGATGGTCGAGCGCCTGATGATCGGTCTGCTCACCGGAGGGCACATCCTGCTCGAGGGAGTGCCGGGTCTCGCCAAGACGCTGGCCGTGCGCAGCGTCGCCGAGTGCCTGAGGATCTCGTTCTCCCGGATCCAGTTCACACCCGACCTGCTCCCCGCAGACGTGATCGGCACGATGGTGTTCGACCAGCGGTCCCAGGAGTTCTATCCCAAGAAGGGTCCACTGTTCGCGAACCTCGTGCTCGCGGACGAGATCAACCGCGCGCCCGCCAAGGTGCAGTCGGCGCTGCTCGAGGCGATGCAGGAGAAGCAGGTGACCCTTGGCGGCGAGACCTTCTATCTGGGTGAGCCGTTCCTCGTGCTCGCGACGCAGAACCCGATCGAGCAGGAGGGAACCTATCCCTTACCCGAGGCGCAACTGGACCGCTTCATGTTGAAGGTGCATGTCGGCTACCCGACCCGCGATGCCGAAAAGGAGATCGTGGCGCGCATGGCATCCGGCCGCCCGATCGAGGTACAGCGCGTGGCCGAGGCGGAGGACATCCTCGCGGCCAGGAGCGGGATCGCCGAACTGTTCATGGATCAGAAGGTGGTCGACTACATCGTGGACGTGGTGCGGGGCACGCGGGAGCCGCAGGGCGTCGGCCTGCCCGAGCTGAAGACGCTCATCGCGTTCGGAGCGTCCCCCCGGGCTTCGATCTACCTCGCGCAGGCGGCCCGGGCCCACGCCTACCTGCGGGGCCGCGCCTACGTCGTGCCCGAGGACGTCAAGGCGATGGCCTTCGACGTGCTGCGCCACCGCGTGCTCCTCACGTTCGAAGCGGAGGCGGAGGACATGGACTCCGACCGCGTCATCGCCAGGATCCTGGAGGCCGTAGGCGTGCCGTGACCTACGCGGGAAAAGATCGTCGGCGGCCCGGCACGTCGCGGGGCCGCGCTCGCCGGCTGATCGTGACCCCCGAAGCGCTCCGGCAGGTGAAGGGGATCGAGCTCCGCACCCGCACGCTCGTGAACTCCCTGCTGACGGGCGAGTACCGGTCGATGTTCCGCGGGCAGGGGATCGAGTTCGCGGAGGTTCGGGCCTACCAGCAGGGTGACGACTTCCGCTCGATCGACTGGAACGTCTCGGCGCGG
>DATDFP010000234.1:0-3002 GCA_036522535.1 Gemmatimonadales bacterium | reverse complement strand
CGGAGCTGGCGCGCTGGCTCGACGAGCAGGGCCGGCTTCATGCGTTCGTGGTCTACGAGGCCGACCGGCCGGACACGGAATGGGCGCGCCGCGCGGTGCGGCATGCCGACGTGGTGCTGTACGTCGCGCGGGCCGACCGCGCGCGCCTGCCACCGGAAGCGCCGGCCCGCGGTCAGAGCCCCGAATGGGCGAGCCGCGAGCTCGTCCTGGTGCACGACGACGACACGCGGATGCCGACCCTCACCGAGCAATGGCTCACCGGCTGGGACCTGGCGCGACACCACCACCTTCGCCTCGGGCGGATCGAGGACGTGGCCCGGCTGGCCCGCCGGCTCACCGGTCGCGCCGTCGGTGTCGCGCTGAGCGGCGGCGGTGCCCGAGGGTTCGCGCACATCGGCGTGCTCCGAGCGATAGAGGAGGCCGGGATTCCGGTGGATGAGATCGGCGGGACGAGCATGGGAGCGATCATCGCCGCCCAGTACGCGTCGGGGTATTCGATCGACGAGATGATAGCGCTCAACCGGGAGTGCTGGCTCGAGTTCAAGCCGCACCGAGCCTACACGCTACCCTACATCTCCCTCGTAAGCGAGCGTCAGGGCGAGCGGATGCTGCGCCGCATGTTCGGCGGCGCCTCTTTCGAGGATTTCTGGCTCGAGTGTTTTTCCTGCGCCACGAACCTCACCCGGGCGGAGCTGGTGGTGCATCGCCGCGGGCTCGTGGTGCCCGCCCTGCTCTCGAGTATCGCCATCCCGGGTGTGGCGCCGCCCATGGTGGCCGAGCACGGCGAGCTGCTGGTGGACGGGGGAGTGCTGGACAACCTGCCGGCGGCGCACTTGCACGCGGGCGTGGACGGCGCCGTCATCGCGTCGGACACGTCGCCCGAGGTGGACATCCAGGCGGACCCGTCTTACGCGGTAACCCCGTCCGCGTGGCGCGTCGTGGCCAACCGGCTCAATCCGTTCGCACGGAGGCGGTACTTTCCCTCGATTTTCGAGGTACTCAGCCGCTCGGCGGTGGTGGCGAGCGCGCGGGAAAGCCGGCGCGTGCGAGACGCCGCCGACGAGTACCTGCACCTGCCGGTGAGCAAGCTCGGGATCTTCGAGTTCGAGCGGATCGACGAGGCGGTCGAGATTGGGCATACCTACGCCCTGGAGCGGCTGCGCACCTGGTGGCGGAGCCGGACCGGCGCGCCCGTCGGGCGCCGCACGACGCGGGTCTTGGTCTGAGCCTTCCCCGAAGTCTTCCGTGCCTACGCCGCCGCGGCAGCCGGCGCGGGGCCCGCGTCCACCAACCGCTTGGTGACGGGCTCTATCCGGAAGTTGAGCCCTTCCAGGGTGCGTGAGCCCAACAATACGAGGTCGCCAGGCTCTCCGAACACGACGTCGTCGCTGGTTCGCTTGCCGGCGACATGGATCAACGCGGCGCCGGTCCAGCGCTCCAGGATGGTCCCGTCGGCCTGCCGGAAGCGCCACTTGTCGTACCGCTCGATGCCCAGGGACTCGAGCACCTCGGCTGGGACCCAGGATAGCTCCGCGCCCGTGTCCACGAGCACGGCGTCGAGCCTTCGCCTCTCGCCCGGGCGGGCGGGGTTCTCGAGCTCGACATCCACGCGGAACGTCCCCATGTAGTCTGGCATGATACCTCCTTGGGTCTCGCCCAGTAGTACCATATCGTTCCGGAGCGTGTCAATTCTGCCCTTCGTTGAACAGGTCGCGGCGTCTCTTGCGGCTTCGGCTTGCAACGGGCTTCATCGGTGTATCTTACCCAAGCGTCATTGATCGCTAGCAACGCGCCCATGCTCGCCTCCCGTCCCCGCCCCCGCGGCCTGAGCGTCACGGCCGGCCTCCTCGCCGCATGCGCCGCCTGCGCCACGAACCCCGCCACCGGGGCGAAGCAGCTGTCGCTCGTCAGCGAGTCCCAGGAAATCCAGATGGGGCGGGAGTACGACCGGGAGGTCACGGCCTCCATCGGCCTCTATCCGGATTCCGGCCTGCAGCGCTACATACAGCAGTTCGGGTCCCGGCTCGCGGCCACGTCGGAGCGACCCGCTCTCCCCTGGTCGTTCCACGTCGTCGACGATCCCGTGGTGAACGCGTTCGCCCTGCCCGGCGGCTTCATCTACGTGACGCGCGGGATTCTCGCCCATCTCAACTCGGAGGCGGAGCTGGCCGGCGTCGTGGGGCACGAAATCGGCCACGTCACCGCCCGTCACATCGCCAGCCGGATGACGAAGCAGCAGCTCGCGCAGGTGGGTCTGGTCGTCGGGTCCATCGCGAGCCCGCAGCTCGAGCGCTACGCGGGGCTCGCGAGCAGCGCGCTGAACGTGCTGTTCCTCAAGTACTCCCGCGACGACGAGAGCCAGGCGGACCACCTGGGCCTCCGCTACATGCGCCGCGGGAATTACGACCCTCGCGAGATGCCCAACGTGTTCCGGATGCTCGACCGCGTGAGCGCGGCAGCGAGCGGAGGCCGGATTCCCGAATGGCTCGCGACCCACCCGAATCCCGAGCATCGGCGGGAGCGGATCGAGCAGGAGATCGCCGCCCTGCCCCAGAGCTTCGCAGGGACCGTCGTGAACCAGGACTCGTACCTGCGACGGCTCGACGGCCTCGTTTTCGGCGACAACCCCCGCGACGGCTACTTCAAGGGGCGCGAGTTCATTCATCCCGACCTGCGCTTCCGGTTGACGTTCCCCGACGGGTGGGCAACGAGCAACGGGAAGCAGGCGGTGGTCGCCGTCAGCCCGCAGAAGGATGCGGCGGTGGAGCTGGCGCTCGCGAAGGAGGGGAGTGCCGACGCCGCGGCCCGCGCGTTCCTCTCGCAGCGGGGGGTCACGGCCGACTATCCGGCGCGGACGAGAGTCAACGGGCTGCCCGCCGTGAGCGCGCCGTTCGTCGCGACGACCGAAAACGGCACCCTCACCGGCACGGCGCTGTTCGTCGAGCACGGCGGCGCGGTGTTCCGCCTGGTGGGCTACGCCGCCGAGGCGGGGTGGCCGACGT
>DATDFP010000233.1:0-10135 GCA_036522535.1 Gemmatimonadales bacterium | reverse complement strand
AGATGGTTCTGGTGCGGCTCGCGAAGGAGGAAGAGGGCGTCGGTATCTCGACCGGCGCGTACTTCGCGGGTGTCAAGTCAGCGATGCTGATGCAGAACCACGGCTTCCTCGCCGCCATCAACGGGATCGTGTCGTGCGCCCAGCTGTACCGCATCCCGCTCTTGATGCTGATCAGCCAACGGGGCGCGTTTGGCGAGCGCGATCCCTGGCAGACCGAGGGCGGGGCGGTGACCGAGCACTTGCTCGACGCGCTCCGCATCCCCCACGAGCGGCTCGAGGCCCCCGGCCACGTCGCGCACAAGCTCAGCCAGGCGCAGACCCTGGCATACTCGGCGAACCGCCCCGTCGCGCTGCTCCTCTGCCGCGACCTGATGTGGGAGGAGTGATGCGGCGGCTCGAGGCGATCCAGGCCGTCTACCCGAAGCTCGAGCGCTCGATCGTGGTCACGATCATGGGGGCGGTCGCCGCGGAGCTCCAGTCGCTCGGCCACCGCCCCAACTTCTTCTACTTGCAGCACGCCATGGGGCTCGCCTCATCGTTGGGCCTCGGCCTGGCGCTGTGCCGTCCCGAGCTGCAGGTCGTCGTGCTCGACGGCGATGGCTCGACTCTCATGAACCTGGGCGGTCTAACGACCCTCGCACGCTACCGCCCGAAGAACCTCCTCCACGTGGTGTTCGACAACGAGAGCCTCCTCTCCGTGGGCGGCTTCCCGACCGCGACGGCGACGGGCAGCGACCTGGCAGGGATCGCGGCCGCGGCGGGCGTCCCCCGCAGCACGACGGTGCGTACGCTCGCGGAGTTCACCGAAGCGTTCGACGCGGCGCTCGCCGCCCATGACCTGACCACCATCGTCGCGAAGGTCGAGGCGACGGGCCCCGCGGGCTTCGTCACCGATCTGGGGCTTCTCGAGAACCGCTTTCAGTTCCAGCGCCACCTGCGAGAGCTCAAACTGGAGACGTCAGACGTCAGACATCAGACGTCAGGCGTCAGACATCAGAGGGAGTAGTGACATGCCCGCGTTGCTCGCCGAGCTGATCGATGCGCTCGACACCGGCCGGCTCAGGATCGTGGACCTGACCCAGTCGCTCGGACCCGACACGCCGGTGATCGGGCTGCCGCCCCAGTTCGCCTCGTCACCCGGGGTGAGCATCGAGGTCATCTCCCGCTACGATCAGAAGGGGCCCGCCTGGTATTGGAACACGATCCGCTTGGGAGAGCACACCGGGACCCACTTCGACGCGCCAGTGCACTGGATCACGGGGAAGGATCTGCCGGACAACACGTGCGAAACGATCCCCGTGCGCCGACTCGTCGGACCCGCGTGCGTGATCGACGTGACCGTGGACGTCGCCAGGAACCCCGACTTCCTGCTCATGCCGGAACACGTGGCAGCGTGGGAAAGACAGCACGGCACGATCCCGCGCGGCGCATGGGTTCTGTTGCGCACGGGGTGGAGCAAGCGGAACAGCGCGAAGGAGTTTCTCAACGTGCAAGACGACGGCCCCCACTCGCCAGGGTTTCACAAGAGCACCTCCGAGCTGCTGGCAAGAGAGCGCGACGTCACGGGCGTCGGCGTCGAGACGGTAGGCACGGATGCCGGTCAGGCCGGGAGGTTCGACCCGCCCTTCCCGAACCACGCCACGATGCACGGCGCTGGCAAGTTCGGGCTCGCGAGCCTCCGTAACCTGGACCAGCTGCCGCCCACCGGGGCGGTCGTAATCGCGGCGCCGCTCAAGATCGTGAACGGCAGCGGCAGCCCGCTGCGCGTCCTGGCGATCGTACCCGTATGAGGGCCGTGCCCCTGCGTCCTGCTTCACGGCACTCAAGTCCCCATGGTCAAGCCTAGCCTCACGCCGTTTCGAGTCCTCGCGGTTGTTCACGTCGTTGTCGCCCTCTCGTTGCTACCGCTCACCCTCGGATTCGGGGTGCGTCTGGCTCCGCTGTTCGCCCTGGGCCCGGTCTGGCTGGTGATCGTCGCGTACCGCCTTTGCCGCCCGACCGGCCAGCTTGCGGCCCTGCTCCGGCGGACCCATGTCGTGGCCGCCGTGGTTGCGGCGCTACTCTGCGCCTACGGGGTGCTTGCGCTCCGGGCGGCGGAGCGCAGCGCTGGCGCCGGTGGCGGCCTCTTGGGCGCGTTCGGACTGCTGCCACTCACGCTCGGACTCTTCCTCGGGGTCACGGCGGCTGCCTCTTTGTGGCTCGCGCGTCTGGTTTCGCGTGCGGACGACGATGGCGCGTAGCAGGTACCTGAAGTCCTTGACGCGGGAAGAGATACGGGCTATGTGCCTGTCTCCAACAACGAGGTCGTCATGCGACACACCGTTCGTTCTCTCCGAGCCGAAACCCTGCTCGCCGCGATGGTCGCAATCGCGCCACTGCTGTCGGCGCAGACCCGCACCGCGGAACAAATGCGTGCGTCCTACGACGCGCACAAGGGTGACTTCGACTACCTGCTCGGCGACTGGGAGTTCAACTCGGTAAGCCGGGAGTTCGGCGCGGGCCGGGGATACTGGAGCGCGGTGCAACTCGCCGAGGGCGCCCAGGTCCTGGATGAGTATCGCGTCGTCGGTGACAGCGGCCAGACGTGGTATGTGACGAACACGCTGCGGGCCTACAACGCCAACCTCGATCGATGGGAGCTGGTCTCCACCGAGCAAGGGAGCGGGTTGCAGAATGTGGGGACGGCGCACCGCGTGGGCGACGAGATGCACATCGAGCAGCAGTTCGGCGTGGGCACGCCCCACCCGTCACTATGGCGCATCCGCTACTACGATATCCGGCCCGATCGCTTCTCCTGGACCGGCGATCGCTCCACGGATGGCGGCAAGACGTGGACGGCGCAATGGCTGCAGATCGAGGCTCGCCGCATCGGGCCGGCGCGGACCATGGGTCCGCTCGCACCGGCGAGGAAGCAGACGAGGTGACCGAGGTGGGCAACCCGGCGGCGGCATTCATCGAGGCCGCGTGCGTGCCCCTCGATGGAGGACACGCCACCGGGACGCTCGAGCGCGCCGAGGCGATCCTGGCGACCCACCCGGAGGTCGCGACGGGCGACGTCCACGCGGCGGCCATTCTCGGCGACGACAGGGCGGTGCGGCGGTTCCTCGCTCTCGATCGGGCGAATGCCAACGCGAAGGGTGGCCCGCACCAGTGGGACGCGCTGACCCACCTGTGTTTCTCGAGATACCTCCGGCTCGATCGCGCCCGTTCGGACGGCTTCGTGCGGGCGGCGCGGGCTCTGCTCGACGCGGGAGCGAGCGCGAGTACCGGGTTCTATTCTCAGGACCACCAGCCCGAGCCCGCATTCGAGAGCGCGCTCTACGGCGCCGCCGGAGTCGCTCGCCACGCGGAGCTGACGCGCCTCTTGCTCGAGCGCGGAGCGGATCCGAACGACGGCGAGACTCCCTACCACACGCCGGAAGGCCTCGACAACGCCGCCCTCGAGGTCCTGGTCGAGAGTGGGAAGCTCACCGACGACAGCCTGGCGACCATGCTGCTCCGCAAGGCCGACTGGCACGACTATGAAGGCCTCAAGTACCTGCTGGGGCACGGCGCCGATCCCAATCGCATGACGCATTGGGGCTATACGGCGCTCCATCAGGCCGTGCGCCGCGACAACGCGCTCGCGAACATCGAGTTGCTGCTGGACCACGGAGCCGACCCGACGCTCGAGACCCGCGCTGACGACAGGTCGGCGGTTGGGATGGCCGCGCGACGAGGACGGGGGGACGTGCTCCAGCTGCTCGAGCGACGGGGCGTTCCCGTGGAGCTTCGCGGCGTCGATCGCCTGATCGCCGCGTGCGCGAGCAGCGACACGGCGACCGTCCGCTCCATCGCGGACCGGGAACCGGGACTCGTGAGAGAACTCCTGGCCGAAGGCGGCGAGCTGCTCGCACAGTTCGCAGGCGTCGGGAATGCGGACGGGGTTCGTCACCTCCTCGATCTCGGCGTGGACGTCACGGCGTCGTACGAGACGGGCGACGCCTATTTCGGCATCGCGAAGCACAGCATGGCGCTGCACGTGGCGGCCTGGCGCGCTCAGCACGCGACCGTGCGACTGCTCATCGAACGCGGAGCGCCGCCGAACGCGCGTGACGGCGACGGTCGCACCCCCCTCGCGCTCGCCGTGCGCGCGTGCGTGGACTCCTACTGGAAACACCGGCGCTCCCCAGAGTCGGCTGAAGCGCTGCTCCGCGCGGGGGCATCCGTCAGCGGCGTCGTGTTCCCTTCAGGCTATGCGGAGGTCGACGAGCTGCTTCGACGATACGCAGCCGACGGGTGACCATACCCACGCGACCTCGCGACGTCTTTCTCAGGAGAGCGTCGCCTCACTCCGCGACCGGGTTGGTCCAGCGCAGGTTGGGAAACCGCGCGAAGTCGCTATCGGTCGAGCAGAGCTCTGCTCCGTTCTCTATCGCGATCGCCTCGAGATGCGGGTCCGTCGTTCCCCCTCTCCCGAAGGGAGAGGGGGACAGGGGGTGAGGACCCCTTTCCCGCAGGCAACAGGGGGACGGGGGTGAGGACTTCTGAGGGAGGGGAGGATGGTCTTGAGGGCGTGTGAACGCTTTGGGCTGCTGCTCGTGCTCGGCGCCCTGCTCCTCTCGGGTCAGCGAGACGAATGGCCCTTCCAGACATGGCGGCGCGTCTCGAACGGCCCCGTGCTGGCCCCGCAGGGCGATGGCTGGGAGGCCGCAGGCACGTTCAACCCGGCCGTCGTGCGGCACGACGGCAAGATCGTCATGCTCTATCGCGCTCAGGACAGGGACGGCACCTCGCGCCTGGGGTACGCCACCAGCCCTGACGGCATCCGCTTCACGCGCCGGCCTGAGCCGGTGCTGTCGCCCGAAACCGACTACGAAAGGGGCGGCGGAGTCGAGGATCCGCGGTTGGTGAGGTTCGGCGACACGTACTATCTCACCTACACAGGCTACAACAAGAAGGATGCCCAGCTGTGCCTGGCGACGTCCAAAGACCTCGTTCATTGGCAGCGGAGGGGGGTGATTCTGCCCGCGTACAAGGGCCGGTGGAACGTCGGCTGGACCAAGTCGGGCGCCATCGTGCCTGAGAAAATCGACGGAAAATACTGGATGTATTTCCTCGGGACCGCTGCCGACAAGACCGACCAGATGGGCCTGGCGTACTCCGTCGATCTCGTCCACTGGACTGAAGCGCTCGATGTCCCGGTTCTGCCGCGCCGGCCGGGGCGATTCGACTCGCGCGTGGTGGAACCCGGCCCCGCGCCCATCGTGACCGCCGACGGCATCGTGTTGATTTACAACGGTGCGGACGATTCGCTCGTCTACCGTACCGGGATCGCCGGCTTCGACCGAGCGGACCCGCGCCGGGTGCTCTTCCGTACGGATACGCCGGTGTTCGCACCCGAGGCGGCCTGGGAGAAAGCCGGGCAAGTACCGAACGTCGTGTTCGTGGAAGGCATGGTTCGGCAGGGAAGCCGATGGCTGCTTTACTATGGCGGCGCCGACAAGTACGTCGGCGTCGCCGCAGCGGCTGCCCGATAGAGCGGCGCCTGGGAGAACCGTGACGGAGGCGGTGATTGTGACCCGCCGCGCGCGCCAGGCCCTGAGCGTCGTTCTCGCGGTCTACGGCGCGTATCTCGTGTTCCACCCCGACCACTACAGCTGGCTCGACAGCCTCGATCTGGCGATCCACGAGGTCGGCCACCCGCTGTTCGGAATCCTCGGGGAATTCCTCGGCGTGTTGGGCGGGACGCTGATGCAGCTCCTCATGCCCGCGCTCTTCGTCTGGTACTTCTGGCGGCACGGCGACCGCCATGCCTCGACCGTGGCGCTCTGGTGGGTCGCGCAAAACCTCTGGAACATCTCCGTCTACGTCAAGGATGCGCGCGCCGAGGAGCTGCCGCTCGTGGGCGGCGGTGAGCACGACTGGAACTACCTGCTGGGCGAGCTCGGCCTGCTCAACCAGGATCAGCTCGTCGGCGACGTCGTGCGCGCGGCAGGAGCGCTTCTGGGCCTCTGGGCCTGCCTCCGCGGGTGGGCGTACGCCGCGGAGATCGAGCGCCAGCGGGACGCTGGCGACCGGGGCGGGGGCCCTTAGCTTCTCCCCGTCAGATTCTCCGGGGCATGTCCGTGCCGGCGCAGTCGCTCGCCCGCACCCTGCGGCTGCGGGACCTGATCTTCATCGTGGTCGGCACCGTCATCGGCTCCGGCATCTTCGTCGTTCCGGGAGCCGTGCTGCGGGACACCGGCGGCGACGTGGGATACGCCTTGCTCGTCTGGGCGCTCGGCGGCGGGCTGTCGTTGCTCGGCGCGCTCACCTACGGCGAGCTCGGCGGCATGCTGCCGGAGGCGGGCGGCGCCTATGTCTACGTCCGCGAGGCGTTCGGGCGATTACCGGCGTTCCTGCTCGGCTGGACCCTTTTTTTCGTGATCTCCACCGGATCGGTCGCCACGCTGGCGGTGGCGTTCGCGGAGTACCTCCGGCAATTCCTCCCGCTCGGCCCCACCGCAGGGAAGGTCGTCGCCGGAGTGATGATCGCGGTTGTGGCGGCCGTCAATGTGCGTGGCACGCGCCACAGCGCCAACGTCCAGAACTGGAGCACGGGGATCAAGGTCGGCGCGATTCTCGTGATGAGCGGCTTGCTCCTCGCCCGGGGCGCCGGTCTCGCCGACACCCGCGCCGTCACCTTCGCCACGCCGGCCGGCGTGCCCATCCTCTCCGGCATGGGCGTGGCGATGATCGGCGTGCTGTGGGCCTACGAGGGGTGGGCGAACGTGGCGTGCTCCGCGGGCGAGACGCTCGATCCCCAGCGCGCCTTCCCACGCGGCATCGCCATCGGCACCGCCTTGCTCATCGGGATCTACCTGCTCGCCAACGTCGCCTACCTCGCCGCCCTCGGTCCGGCGGCCGTGGCGCGGACGGATCGGGTGGCGGCCGAAGCCGTGGGCGCGCTGCTCGGGCCCGGGGCCGGCAAGCTGATCGCCGTGGCGGTGCTGATCTCGATGTTCAGCGCGGCGAACGGCCTCACGCTCACGAACTCGCGCGTGTACTACGCGATGGCGCGCGACGGCGTGTTCTTCCGCAAGCTCGCAGAAGTGCACCCGCGCTTCGGAACGCCCGCGTTTTCCGTGATCGTGAGCTCGGGCTGGACGATCCTGCTCGCGGCGACGGGGAGCTTCGAGCAGCTCTTCACTTACGTGATCTTCGCCGCGTGGATCTTCTACATGCTCGCGGCCTCGAGCGTCTTCACGCTACGCCGGCGGCGGCCCGAGGCGCACCGGCCGTTCCGCGTGCCCGGGTATCCGTGGACACCGCTTGCGTTCGTCGCGTCCGCGGCCGCCATCGTGGTGAACACGATCGCCGCGCGACCCGGTCGCTCGCTGCTCGGGCTCGGCGTCCTGCTGGTCGGTCTGCCCGTGTATTACTGGTGGCAACGGCGAGACGTCTGACGTCTCTGATGCGCTTCCCGCACCCGCTCACCCTACTCGTCGGCGGGCTCATCCTCGCGGCCGCCGCGAGCTGGGTCCTCCCCGCCGGGCAATACGAGCGCCGCGACGACCCGGCCACCGGCCGCAGGGTCGCCGTCGCCGGGACCTATCACGCGGTGGAGCCGCATCCTGTGGGCCCGCTCGAAGCCCTGGTCGCCATCCCCAGGGGAATGGGGGACGCGGCATCGGTGATCTTCTTCGTGTTCCTGATCGGCGGCGCGTTCACGGTGGTGGACCGTACCGGCGCCCTGCGCGGCGCCGTGGACTGGCTGGTGCGCCGGCTCAAGGGTCGTGACGCGCTCGTCATCCCGGCGGCCTGCCTCGCGTTCGCGCTGGGCGGCGTGCTCGACAACATGAAAGAGGAGATCATTGCGCTCGTCCCCGTCATGCTGCTGCTCGTGCGGCGGCTCGGCTTCGACCGGGTCACCGCAGTCGCGGCGAGCCTCGGCGCCGCCGCCGTGGGCGCGTCGTTCAGCCCGATCAACCCTTTCCAGGTCGGGATCGCCCAGCATCTCGCACAGCTCCCGCTGCTCTCAGGGTCGGTGTTTCGCATCGGCTTCCTGGTGCTGGCGCTCGCCGTGTGGATTTGGGGGACGCTGCGCCACGCGACCCGCACCCGGGCCACTGCGCCGGGGGATGCACCCGGCGACACAGACCCCGGCGACCGACCGGGCATGCGCCAGGGCGTCGCGCTGGCCGTGGTGCTCGCAACATTCGTCCTGCTCGTGGTCGGCGTCCTGCGCTTCGGCTGGGGGTTCGACCAGATGGCGGCCCTGTTCTTCGCGATGGGCGTTGTGGCGGGCCTCATCGGAGGCTTGCGCGCCACCGGAACGGCGGAGGGGTTTGTCGCGGGGTTCCAGTCCATGGCCTACGCGGCGCTCCTGATCGGATTTGCCCGCGCGATCTACGTCGCCCTCGAGCAGGGCCGGATCGTGGACACGATCGTGCGGGGCCTGTTCGCGCCGGTCGCCGCACTGCCGCTCGCCCTGTCGGCGCTGGCGATGATGGGCGTGCATGCGGCGGTCCACGTCCCGGTGCCGAGTCCCAGCGGCCACGCCGTCCTGACCCTCCCGATCCTGGTGCCCCTCTCCGACCTGCTGGGCCTGTCGCGGCAGGTCACGGTGCTCGCCTATCAGTATGGCGGCGGCCTGTGCGAGCTGCTGACGCCCACCAACGGCGCGCTGATGGCGATTCTCGCCGCGGCCGGCGTGCGCTACGAGGACTGGCTCAGGTTCGCGCTGCCGCTGTACCTGGTTCTGCTCGGCCTCGGCGCAGTCGCGATCGCAGTCGGAATCGCGACGCTCTCTTGAGGTTCAGGACTGTCGCGGCGGCGCGCGAGACGGCAAGTTCCGACGGATGTATCGTCGCCTCGAGGGAGCCCGCATCATCGAGACGCTCGAGCGCCTCGAGCGGCGCATCGGGGAGCGATTCCCGGGGTCCGGGCTCGGGCGCGTCTCGGGCGAGCTCCTGGCCGTAGCCAATGAATCCCTGGCGCGCGCCGCCTACCTGGCTCGCCCCAACCGGTCGCTGCGCATCGGCACGTGGGCGTCGATCGCCGTCATCGTCTACATCGGCGTCCAGGCGCTGCTGCACCTGAACCTGGCGATGCGGTGGAAGGATTTCGCCGGGTTCTTGCAGTCCTCCCAGGCGATCCAGAACGTCGTGTTTCTGGGCGTCGCCGTGTTGTTCCTGGCGAACGTCGAGACGCGGATCAAGCGACGGCGGGCGCTCTCCGCGATCCACGAGCTGCGCAGCATCGCGCACATCGTGGACATGCACCAGCTGACGAAAGACCCGGACCAATTCCTGGCCGGGAGCGCCGCCACGGGCTCCTCTCCACACCGCGCCATGACGCGGTTCGAGCTGTCGCGCTACCTCGATTACTGCACGGAGCTGCTGTCGCTCACGGGCAAGGTGGCGACGCTGTACGTGCAGGACTTCCAGGACCCGGTCGTGCTCGATGCGGTGAACGACATCGAGAACCTCACCACCGGTCTGTCGCGCAAGATCTGGCAGAAGATCATGATCCTCGACGCTCTGAAGACATCAGACGTCGGATATGAGACACGAGATCAGAGATCCCACGCTTGACGTCCAGTCTGATGTCTTCGGTCCGCCTCGACACCTGGCTCTGGGCGGCACGCCTGTTCAAGACCCGCGCCGCCGCGGCGGTAGCCATCGACGGCGGCAAGGTCGAGGTGAATGGCGCGCGCGCGAAACGCGCGAAGCAGCTGCGGCTAGGCGATCGGCTCCGCGTCCGGCAGGGCCCATTCCAGTACGAGCTGACCGTGCGCGGCCTCGCGGAGCGCCGTGGCCCGGCCAGTGCCGCGGCCGGGCTCTACGAAGAGGATCCCGATGGGAAACGCCGGCGCGAGAGGCTCGCCCGGCAGCTGAAGCTGGCACCGTCGCTGCGCTACGAGGGCAAGGGCCGGCCGACCAAGAAACAGCGACGGGAGATCGAGAAGCTAGAGAGGCAAGTAGACGACTGAAGTTCGACCTCTGACATCTCAAGCCATCCCGCGGTAGTTTGTGAGCATTCAGCGGCTCTTCCCGGGGGGGGCCTCGTGCACGAATGGCAGGTCTGGCTGGTGGCCGCGCTGTTGCTCTTCGCGGCCGAAATGGCCGCGCCCGGGTTCTGGCTGCTCTCCGTCGCGGTGGGCTGTCTCGCG
>DATDFP010000232.1:0-5701 GCA_036522535.1 Gemmatimonadales bacterium | reverse complement strand
TGAAACACTGGACCGTCGCGCTGAAATTAGCGGTCAAGTCGTAGTTGACCGAGCTGAAGCTCCCCAACCCGGCTTCCTTGAAGGCGTTCGAGAGCGTCAAGCCGTTGGCGGAGACGCTGTAGTTCGAGTAGTGGTAGGCAGGACTGCCCGGGTTGCCGCCCGTGGAGAACTCCGGGCGGTTGGCCTGCACGGGGCTGGACGCATTTTCGCTACAGGCGACCGCGAGCGCCAGTACCGCGACGGCGGGAATGAAGCGGTTCGTTTTCATGAGGTCTCCTCCAGGATGTTTTCAGGTTTGGCTGCCGACGATCGCGCCGGCGACGTCTTACTCATCTGCCCTTCGCATATGGACGACGCTTGTGAACGCTGGATTGATCGCTCCGCTCAGGTAGCAACGAATGCCCCAGCTGGCAGGTAGCGACCGCGCGATGCGCACTGTGGGCCTACGGAGGAAGCTTGATGAATCTGGGACTGCGAGCGTGATGATTGCGTGAGCCCAATGTCACGCAGAGGTAAAATTCCGCGCCGCGCATCCCGCTCGATGGCGGGCGTCTGTCTGTAGGGGATTACCCTACGGCAAAACCCCTGCGAGTGGGACGGGCTGGCGTGAAGTGAGCGTGAATCGGGCCGGACCAATCGTGAATTTGGGGTCCTACAGTGTCAGCACGGCTCCACGACGACTCTGGGACCGACTCCTTCAACCTGTTCGCTCCACTCGGGCGCCGGCAGGTCCAGATCTTCCGGCTCCACGCCCCGGGCCGACGTCGCCGCACGCATTGGCGCCGCGTGTGGCTCCGCCCAGCCGGCGAGCTTGAGCAGATCGGCCGTCGAGCGCTTCACGGTGTCCGCTTCGACCCCGGGCTGAGCCACGCTCGATGCGAGGTCCAGCCACGACAGGGCGTCCGCGAACGCGTGGCGCGCGGCCGCGGTCTCGCTCGCCACCAGCGCGTGGCGGTACGCCATGGCCCGCTCCTCCCCGCGCTCGGCGTGGTGAGCGATCTCGCCCGCCACGTCGCCGATCCTGGCCGGCAACGTGACGGCTTCGAGAGACAACGCGATGGCTCGATGCAGCTCGCGGCGGCGCGAGGGGGTAAGCTGGTCGCACACCGCTTCCGCAATCACGGGGTGAGCACAGCGGTACCTGCCACCATCTTCCGTCAGCAGGTGCCGCTCCACGAGCGCATCCGCGAGCGCCGCGGTTCGCAGCCGGGACATGCCGTGCACGTGCGACAGTAGTTCGGTCCGGACGCCATTGCCCGCCACGGCGACCGTGGCGAGCAAGTCCCGGAGCTCGTACGTCAGACCGGCGAGCCGCTCGCCGACCGCGGCTCGCACCCTCGGCGGCATCTCGAGCCAGTGGTCGCTGCCGGCGCTCGTCGCTCCCACGGCGACCCACTCTCCGGTCGCCGGTTTGATTGCCAGGAGCTGGCGAGCGAACAACGTCTTCAGCAGCTCGATCACGTGGAACGGGTTTCCGTCGCTCACCTGATGCAGCCGCTTTGCGAAGCGACGCCCGCCGGCCAGCGCCTTGACGCGGCCCATCTCCCGAATCATGGCCCAGACGTCGGTTTCGCTGAGCGGCCGCAACGTGACGACGACTGCGTGCGGCTGGCTACGAAGCCCTCGGGCGAGCCGCGCCGACGGGGCGCTGCGCTCGAGCTGGCCCAAGGTCAGCGTCGCCACCAATGCGACATGCGAGCGTTCAATCCGACCCATTAGGAAGTGGACCAGCGCGCACGTCTCGCTGTCGCACCACTGCAGGTCGTCGATGAAGAGCACGGTCGGTCGCTCCGTTGCGACCGCAAGCAAGAGCTGTGCGATCCCCTCGAACAGTCGCCACCGCTGGCTCGCCTCGGCGGGGGCGGCGGCCTCCACCAAGCCGGGAAAGCGCTGCGTCAATTCCGGGAGGAGCCGCGTCACGTCGCCAAGCCACTCGGGCGCGGTCCCCGCGAGCCCCGGCGCTCGGAGGGCGCCCCGCAGCGCCTGCACCACCGGATCGTACGGGATGCCCGTCTTCCCATCGTAGCCCCGCCCCCGCAGCACGGTCGCCCCTTCCGCCAGTGCGAAGCGCAGGAACTCCCCGGCCAAACGCGTCTTCCCGACTCCCGCCTCACCTTCGATCAGCACGACCCGGCCCGCCCCGCGCTTGACCGCCTTCAACGCCTCGACCAGCTGGCGCCATTCGGTTTCCCGCGCCACCAGGCTGGCTTGGAGTGGCGGCAACGGCGTCGCCACCTCGTCCGAGGTCACTCGCTCGAAATCGAGCCCTTCATCGTTTGCGACCCGGTCGGAGAGCTGCTGCAGGGCGATGCTCGGGGGCGACCGCAGCTCGCGCGCTCGGCGCTCGCGGTATTCCCTGAACCGCTCGAGCGCGGCCGCGCGATCGCCGGCCAAATACAGCGCCTCGATCGCCAGCCGGGCGGCTTCCTCCGACAGGGGCTCGCACGCGAGCCACCGCTCGGCCCAGGCGCCGGCCTCCCGCCACTGCGATCGCGTGATCGCCTCGCGCGCCAGAGCCCCAAGCAACGTCACAAACCGCTGCAACAACGATTGGCGCTTGGCTGTCACCCACTCGTCGAAGGCGGGCGCGCGGCGCACCGCAAAGCCTGCCAGAAACCGCGGCACGTCGAACGCCGCGGCTTCCCGGGGGGCGCTCTGCGCCGCTGCGAGGAACCTCGTGACGTCGCACTCGACCGGGCCGCACAGCTCCACCGTGGTGCGATCCACGCGGAGCGCTCCGCGCAGCACTCGCCGCAACTGCCGCACCGACTGGCGCAGCGAAGCGCGAGCGGCGCGCTCCGGAGAATCGCCCCAGAGCAGCGCCGCCAAGGCCGCGCGCCGGTGCGGCCCGGACTCGAGCGCCAGGTAAGCAAGGAGAGCCAGGTTCTTGCCGCTGCCCACCCTCCGCGCGACTGGCCCGCGCGGGGGCAACACACACGGCGGGCCCAGCAGTCTCAGGGTTAGGCGAACCACGGCCTGTGAAGTCACTCTAAAACGGAATGCTGCAAAATCTACGCCCACATCGGGGACCTGCAAGGCGATCGCTTCACATCCTCTTATATTTCGGCCCGCTCCCTCCCTCCCGCGGCGTCCACCGCGGGCCCAGCACGTCCGTCGCTTTGCAATCGATACAGTTTGGCGCGTTCACCCGCAGCGTGCCGCCCACGACCTCGTAAACCCCCGCCGGACACAGGTGCGCGTAGAACTCCGCCGCTTCGGGGGTCACGTGGTCACCCGCCACTAGGTGAACAGGGATCGTATCCCGCGTCGCATTCCCGGACTTGAACACACCGTCAACCTTCGAGAAGGTGAGCCTGCCGTCGGGCACGAAGGGCCCGGGGCTGGCGCCCGGGGTTAGCGTGCGCTCCACGTCCGCGTCCGGGCGCATCTCGATCTTGCCGCCCGGGAAACGCCCGCTCGTGAGCGTCATCAGCGCCGCCTTCACGCCGCCGGTGAAGAAGCCGTCCTTGAACGCGAGCCGCACGTTCCGCGTGCGGTACAGGTCGTGCATGATGAACGAGCTGTCCACCAGCCGATCATACTCGGCCAGGCGCTCCGCCGAGGTGTCGCCGCCCTTCAGTGCCTGGAAGATGGCCTGGGCCGCGAACAAACCCGATTGCATCGCGTAATGGATCCCCTTCAGCGACGGCACGTCCACGAAGCCCGCCGAGTCCCCGAGGATCACGACGCCCTCACCCGAGCGGCGCGCCGGCACCGAGTAGTAGCCGCCTTCCGGGATCGTCTTCGCGCCCCACTCCACCAGCTCGCCGCCTTCGAGATAGCGCCGGAAGAGCGGATGGAGCTTCATCTGCTGGAACAGGACGTGCGTGTCGAGCGCGGCGTCCGGATAGTCGAGCCCCACCACCAGCCCGAGGGCGACGAGGCCGGGCTCGAGCGGGTAGAGGAAGCTGCCGCCGAACGCGTCCCGTGGGAGCGGCCAGCCGAGGGTGTGGACGATCGTGTCGAGCGGCCGCTTTGTTTCCCAGATCTCCTTCACCCCGAGCGCGAAGATCTGCGGGCTCTCCGAAGGCACTCGCTCCCACTCGAGGTAGGCTTGTGACAGCATCCCCCGCGTCCCCTCGGCGAGCACCGTGACCCTGGCAGTAAGGTCGTTCGGAGGCAGGTAATTGGCGAGCGGCCTGCCGTCGCGGTCGAGGCCGGTGGCGGCGGTACGCACGCCCGCGACGCGCTGGCCATTCACGAGCAGGCTCCCGGCCGGGAACCCGGTGAAGACGTTGACGCCCAGCGCCTCGGCTTTGCCGCCCAGCCAGCGCACGATCTCGCAGAGCGAGGCGACGTAATTCCCCCGATTGCGCATCGTGGGCGGCGTGGGGAGTGGGATCGCCGCTCGCGACGTGAGCAGGTAGACTCGCTCTCTTTCGACGGCGCCGCGAACCGGAAGGTCGGATTCCCTCAGATCGGGGAAGAGCCGGCGGAACGCCCGCGGGTTCACTACCGCGCCCGAGAGGGAATGCTCGCCCAGCGCGGCGGCTTTCTCCAGCACGCCGATGCTGAGCTCCGTGCCCTCACGCTTGCCGAGCTGCGCCAGCTCGATCGCCGCCGCCAGCCCCGCGGGCCCGGCCCCGACAATGAGTACGTCGAGCTCCATGCGATCGCCTGCGCCGGGAGCGCCAACCGGGATCAGCAGCTTGTCCAGCGGGAGCGGAGGCTGATACTTGGCGGGAACGATCATAACGAGTGCGGAATGCGGAGGGCGGAATGAACCGATGCGGAGTGCGGAATGCGGAATGCGGAATTGAAGGGCTGGGGTCGAAGCACGGTCCACGCGTTGGGCGCTCGCCCTGACATTCCGCACTCCGCATTCCGCATTCCGCACTTATCCATGCAGCTTCCGAATCTCCTCCGTCAGCCTCGGCACGACCTCGAACAGATCTCCCACAATCCCGTAGTCCGCCACCTTGAAGATCGGCGCGTCCTTGTCCTTGTTGATCGCGACGATCACCCCCGAGGTGCGCATTCCGGCGAGGTGCTGGATCGCCCCGGAGATGCCGACGGCGACGTAGAGGGTCGGACTCACCGTCTTGCCCGTCTGCCCGACCTGATCGGCGTGCGGCCGCCAGCCGGCGTCCACGACCGCTCGTGAAGCCCCCACCGCCGCCCGGCCGCCGAGCGCCTGGGCCAGCGCTTCGAGCAACTTGAAGTTCGCAGGCTCCTTGAGGCCGCGTCCGCCCGAAACCACGATCGGCGCCTCCGCCACATCGAGGGCGCCGCCCGGCGCGGCCTTGATCGCCTTCACTACGACGCGTCCCGCCGCGACGGTCACCGCCGCGCTCTCCGCGGCGCCCGACCTGGGGCGCTGCACCGGCGTGAAGACGTTCGGCCGGAGCGACAGGACCGCGAGTTTACCTGTGAACTTGAGCTTGAGAAGCGCTTTGCCCGCGTACACCGGACGGACGACCGTCACGGTCCCGGCCCCCCCGGCGCCCCCCTCGACCGCGAGGTCGGTGATGTCCTGCGCCAGCGCCACGCCGAGCCGCGCTGCGACACGCGGAGCGAGATCTTTCCCGGTCGCGCTCGCAGCGAAGACTATTGCTCGATAGCCGCCCGCCCGCACCCGGTCGGCGATCACCTCACTCTGGGCTTCGGGCGCGTACGTCCCGAACGCCGCGTTCGTCAGGGTCACCACCTTGTCCGCGCCGAAGCCGCCCAGCCGGTCGACACCCTTCACGCTGCCTGCACC
>DATDFP010000231.1:0-2266 GCA_036522535.1 Gemmatimonadales bacterium | reverse complement strand
CGGGTCGCCCTCGAGCAGCGCGGCGGCGACCCGATCTGCCAGGCCGCGGGGCGCCCGCGGCAGCGCGAGCACGTCCCGCACGAGCGCAGCGCTCGCGGCGGGTCCGGCTTCCAGGTAGGCCAGCGCCCGGTTCGCGAGACTCGACGACGGAAGGGCGGCGACGCCGGTCACAGGTCGTCCCGCCTCAAGGGGACCGTCATGCAGCGGGGCCCGCCGCCACCCCGCACCAGCTCGCTCCCCTCGATCGTGATGACCGCCCGCGCGTGATCGCCCAGGCACCGCTCCCCGTCCCCGTCCGGAAGCTTCGCGGCGGGCAGGACCTTGAAGCCCGCACGCTCGAGCTCGAGCAGCGTCGCCTCGTTCCGGGCGTACGTGACGACGACGCCCGGGCGCACGGCGAAGAAATTGCAGGCCGACGACCACTGCTCGCGCTCCTGCAGCGAGCGGCTGTTGCCGCCGCCGAACACCGGCTCGAGCGGCTGGTCCACGGCGTGCATCGCGGCGAAGAAATTCGGCATCTCCCGAACGCCCTTGGACCGCTTGCGCCGGTGCAGCACCGCGAGCCGCTCCGGCCCGACGAAGTGCGGCGGATAGACGCAGCACAGGTCGCGGTCGAGCTGCGTGAAGATCATGTCGAGATGGATCGCGGCGTGCTCATTGGGCAGGACCACGACGATCACATCCTTCACCCCGCAGTGCTCGAACACGAGCTCGCACAGGAGGTCGAGCGCGGCGGGGCTGGAGCGCTCGCTGAAGCCGAGCAGGAGGAGGTCGGGGCGGAGCGGGTGTACGTCTCCACCCTCCAGCGTGTAATTGCTGCGCTTCTCTTCGGAGCCGTCGTAGAGAATGCCGGCGTTCTCGAGGGCGGGATGGTAGCGGAACAGCGCTTTGATGAGGAGCTCCTCGGTCCAGCGCACGCCGTGGCGCATCGAGCCGATGATCGAGTGCTCCCCGATCACGATCCCCACGTCGCGCGTGAAGAACAGATTCGGGAGCGGGGGCAGGGCGTACCCGGTCTCGTTCAACGCCTTTGCGATCGGGCCGGCTTCCTCGAGCGCGCCTTCGATCATGAGCCCGACGAGCTCGGCCCCGGGCAGCTCGGAGAGCTGCTTCGCCAGCACGTCCGACGGAACGACTTCCAGGGCGCGGGTGACGAGAAACTCCCGCACGTCCGGGCGCGCGGCGAGCTCGGTCAACAGGGCGCGCACCTCGTACACTTCGGCGAACCGCTCCAGCACCGCGACGAAGTGCCGGTGCTCCCGCTGCGCCAACTCCAGATCGACGATGTCGTCGTAGAGGTATTCTTCCCGGTTCGCCGGCGTCACCGCCACGAGCTCGCGGCCCGGGGTATGCACGAGAACGGTCCGCAACGGGCCGATTTCGGAGGTCACGTGAACCCGCGCCATGGGGCGGAATGTAACGGAGTCCGGAATGCGGAGTGCGGAGTGCGGAGTGCGGAACTTACCGCGTACCGGTCGTGAAGCGTGGTCAGCCTCTGGGATCGAACCTCCCCTGCAATTCCGCGTTCCGCACTCCGCACTCCGCATTGGGGACATTCCGCATTCCGCAATGGCTTCTCTACTACCGGTTCGCCAGCGCGAAGCTGAGCGTCTCGAGCTCCAGGGCCATATTGACCGACTTGACCACGACGTCGCTCGGGACGGTGAGCTGAACTGGAGCAAAGTTGAGGATCGCCTTCACTCCGCCATGCACGAGCCGATCCGCCACCTCCTGCGCGGCATCCGCCGGCGTCACGAGGATGGCGATGTCGGTCGGCTCGCGCTGGAGGTCGCGCTCGATGTGCCGGACGTCGCGCACCACCACGCCGTTCCAGCGGGTGCCGACTTTCTTCGCGTCCTTGTCGTAAATCGCCGTTACGTGGAAGCCGCGCTGCCGGAAGCCGGGGTACTGCACCAGGGCGCCGCCGATCCGCCCTGCCCCGACCAGGACGACGCGGTAGTTGCGCTTCAGGCCGAGGATGCCGCGGATCCTCGCGGCGAGCTCCGCGACGGAGTAGCCGAGCCCGCGCTTGCCGAAGGAGCCGAAGAAGGACAGGTCCTTGCGAACCTGCGCCGACGTGGTGCCGCCGTGGCGGGCCAGCTCGGCGGAGGAGATGGTGCTGGTGCCCTGCGCGTCGAACTGCTCGAGGAACCGGAGGTAGAGGGACAGCCGCCGCACGGTGCTGTCGGCGATCTTCCGCATATTGTGAATTATTTCACAATCCGTCGCTCCATCGCAAGAGCCGGACGAACTGCGCGGGCGAGAG
>DATDFP010000230.1:0-9341 GCA_036522535.1 Gemmatimonadales bacterium | reverse complement strand
GAAGTGGACCTGATGAAGGAGCTCGCCGAGTTCCCCCGGGTGGTCGAGGGGGCCGCGCGGACCCTCGAGCCGCACCGGATCACGGGTTACCTGGAAGGGCTGGCCCGGCTGGTGCACGCGTGGTATCACAAGTACCGCGTGCTGGGTGAGCCCGAGGAAGCCGCGCGCCTCGTCCTTGCCGCCGGGGCGCGGCAGGTGCTCGCCAACGGTCTGCGCCTGCTCGGGATCTCGGCGCCGGACCGCATGTGAGCGCGGGCCTGCTGGTGGTGGGCTCCATCGCGCTCGATTCCGTCGCGACGCCGTTCGGGCAGACGGCGGACGCGCCGGGAGGCTCGGCGGTGTTCTTCAGCGCCGCGGGCGCGATCCTGCATCCGGTTCAAGTGGTCGGCGTGGTCGGGACCGACTACCCGCCGGACGCCCTCAAGACGCTGGAAGCCCGCGGCGTCGATCTCTCCGGCGTGGAGCGGGCGCCCGGCGAGTCGTTCCGTTGGAAGGCGAAGTACTCCTACGACCTCTCCAGCCGCGAAACACTCGAGACCCGGCTCGGCGTGTTTGCCGACTTCCGGCCGAAGCTCCCGCCCAGGTTCCAGGACTCGCGCTATGTGTTCCTCGGGAACATCGACCCCGAGCTGCAGCTCGGGGTGCTGGACCAGGTGAAGGATCCGGAGCTCGTGGCCTGCGACACCATGAACTACTGGATCCACTCGAAGCGCGAGGTGCTGCTCGAGTTGCTGCGTCACATCGACATCCTGATGGTGAACGACTCGGAGGCCCGCGAGCTGTCGGGCGACTGGAACATCTATCGCGCGGCGCGCTGGATCCTGGGGCACGGACCGAGGATGACCGTGCTCAAGCAGGGAGAGCACGGCGCCCTGCTCGTCAGCAGCGACGCCACGTTCAAGGTCCCCGCCTACCCGCTGCAGGAGGTCTTCGACCCGACCGGGGCGGGGGACGCCTTCGCCGGCGGCTTCATGGCCTACCTCGCCGCCACCGACGACCTCTCGCCCGGCAACCTGCGGCGCGCCATGGTCTACGGCGCGGCCATGGGCTCTTTCGCGGTGGAGCAGTTCGGCATCGAGGGCCTCGCGGCCGTGACGCTCGCCGACGTGCGCGCCCGCGTGCGCGTCTTCAAGGACCTGGTGCACTTCGAGGTGGACGAGGAGAGGGGCGCGTGACCGACCGCTACGGCGCCGCCGGCGTGCATCTGGGCGTCGCGGAAGAGACGAAGCGCCGCATCGCGGAGCTGGTGCGCGGCGCGCGTACCGAGCTCGCCCTTGGCGCGATCGGCGCGTTCGGCGGCATGGTGCGGGTCCCGGCCGGCTACGAGCGTCCCGTGCTCGTGCTCTCCACCGACGGCGTCGGGACCAAGGTCCTCGTAGCCGCGCGGGCCGGCGTGCACGACACAGTGGGCGAGGATCTCGTGAACCACTGCGTCAATGACATCCTCGTCCACGGCGCGCGGCCGCTCGCGTTCCTCGATTACGTCGCGACGGCGACCCTCGAGCCCGACGTGGCGACCGCGATCGTCGAAGGGATCGCACGCGGCTGCCGCGGCCACGACATGACGCTCGCCGGGGGCGAGACGGCAGAGCTTCCCGACGTGTACCAGCCGGGGCACTACGATCTCGCGGGCACGATCGTCGGCGTGGTGGACGAGCGTGCGGCGCTGCACGGCGATCGCGTGCGGGCAGGCGACGTGCTGATCGGGTACGCGTCCAACGGCCTGCACACCAACGGCTACACGCTCGCCCGCCGCGTCGTGTTCGACACGCTGCGGCTCGATCTCGGCGACGAGTTTCCCGAGACGGGCACGTCGGTGGCTCAGGTCCTGCTCGCCGTGCACCGCAGTTATGCCGGGGCCGTCACTCCCGTCCTCTCCCTTGTCCACGCGCTCGCCCATATCACGGGGGGGGGAATCCCCGGCAATCTCGTGCGGGTGATGCCGGAGGGGTGTGCGGCGATCGTGGACGCGGGCTCGTGGCGCTGGCCCGCGGTGTTCCGCGTGCTGATGCGCGCCGGCAAGATCTCGCTTCGCGAGATGCGCCGCGTGTTCAACCTCGGCATCGGCATGATCGCGGTCGCGGCCCGCGATGACGTGGAGGCGATCACGGCCGCCGCGAGGTGGGCGGGGATCGAGACGTCGGTCATCGGCGACGTGCAGGCGGGCACACGCGGGGTCCGATTCGCGGAGCGGTGACGACCAGCGAGTCCCCGGTCCCGGCTTCCGTTTCCGACGCGATGCGTCGCGCCCTCGAGCTCGCGTTGCAGGGTTGGGGACGAGTCGCGCCCAACCCCCTCGTGGGCGCGGTGGTCCTGCAGGGGGACAGGATATTGGGCGAAGGCTACCACGCCGAGTACGGCGGTTCCCACGCCGAGGTCGTGGCGCTCCGGGCCGCGGGCGAGCCCGCCCGTGGGAGCACGCTCGTCGTCACCCTCGAGCCGTGCGCCCATCACGGCAAGACGCCGCCCTGCACGGACGCGATTCTCGCCGCGGGAGTGAAGCGCGTCGTCGCGGCGATCCGCGACCCCGATCCGCAGGCCAGGGGCGGCCTGGACCTGCTGCGCGAGAAGGGCGTCGAGGTGACGCTCGGCCCGATGGCGCGCGAGGCCGCCGCGCTCAATGCGCCGTTTCTGTTCTCCCGGGAGCAGGCGGAGCGTCCGTTCGTAGCGCTCAAGTTGGCGACGTCCGTCGACGGCCGCATCGCCGACGCCACCGGCAGCTCGCGCTGGGTCTCCGGTGAGGCGGCGCGCGACTACGTGCACTGGCTTCGCGCCGGGTTCGACGCGATCGCCGTCGGCGGCACGACGGCCCTCAAGGACGACCCCCAGCTCACCGTACGCGGCCCCCTCACGCCACGCCGGCCGCCCGTGCGCGTCGTGTTCGACCGCCGCGCGATGCTCAACCCCGGCGTGCGGCTCGTCGCCACGGCGCGCGAGGTGCCGACGTGGGTCGTCGCGTCAACCGAAGCCCCCGTCGCGAGCGTGGACGCGCTCGAGCAGAATGGCGTTCGCGTCTTCCGCCCCCGATCGCTCGGCGACGGGTTGCGGCTGCTGCGCCAGGCCGGAATCCAGTCGCTGCTCTGTGAGGGGGGAGGCGCGCTCGGGGTGAAGCTCCTAGTCGAGGGACTGGTGGATCGCCTCTACTGGATCCAGGCTCCCGTCTGGCTCGGCGCGGACGCCGTTCCGGCGTTCCCCGGCGTTCCGGCGGCGCCGCTCGCCCAGGCGCCCCGTTGGATTCCCGTGGAGCGGCGGGCCTTGGGCCTTGATACATTATTGGTATTGGACAGAAGGCTATGTTTACCGGGATCGTGAGCGCGGTCGGAAGCGTCGCCCGGGTAAGCCGGGAAGCGGGAAACGGGAAAGGGGAAACGGGGCTCGCCTTCACCATCCGCGCGCCGTACAAGGGGTTGAAGAAGGGCGAGAGCATCGCCGTCAACGGCGCTTGCCTCAGCGTCGAACGCGTGGTGGCGGGCGGGTTTCAGGTCCATGTGATCGAGACGACCAAGGGCCGCACCCTGTTCGGGGAGTACGCGTCCGGCCGCCGCGTCAATCTGGAGCGCGCCGTGCGGGCGGCGGATCGGCTGGGTGGCCACCTCGTGCAGGGGCACGTGGACGGCGTCGCGGCGGTGGTGCGGGCCGAGCGGCGCGGTGACGCGTGGCTGTACGATCTGCGCGTCCCGCCCGAGGTCGCACAGGTTGCGATGCCGCTCGGGTCGATCGCGGTGGACGGAGTCAGCCTGACGATCAACGATTTGCCCGAGCCGGGCGTGGTGCAGATCTCGCTGATCCCGTCGACCCGGGAGCGCACGACCCTGGGCACGCTGCGCGTGGGCGACCGCGTTCACGTCGAAGGAGACGTCATCGGGAAATATGTGAGGCAGCTATGCCGCACGGCGACATAGAGCGGGCGATCGCGGACATCCGGGCGGGAAAGCTCGTCATCGTCGCGGACGACGAGGACCGCGAGAACGAGGGCGACCTGGTCGGCGCCGCGGAGAAGGTCACCCCCGAAATGATCAATTTCATGGCGACGCACGCCCGGGGGCTGATCTGCCTCACGCTCATGCCCGAGCGTTGCCAGGCCCTGGGGCTGACCCAGATGGCCGAGCACAACACCGAGGCGCAAGAGACGGCGTTCACCGTCTCGATCGACGCGGCGGCGCGCTTCGGCGTGACGACCGGTATTTCCGCGCGGGATCGTGCCGCGACCATCAAGGTCGCGATCGATCCGGCCACGGTGCCGAGCGACTTGCGGCGGCCCGGACACGTGTTCCCGCTGCGGGCGCGGCCCGGGGGCGTGTTGCAGCGCGTCGGCCAGACCGAGGCGAGCGTGGACTTCGCCCGCCTGGCGGGGCTGTATCCGGCCGGCGTGATCTGCGAGATCCTGAACCCCGACGGCACGATGGCGCGCCGGCCCGACCTCGAGCGGTTCGCGGCCGCGCACGGTCTCACGTTCGTCACGGTGGCGCAGCTCGTCGCCTACCGGCTTGCCCACGAGCGGCTGGTCCATCGCGTCGCGGAGGCGCGCCTGCCCACGCCGCACGGCGAGTTCCGGATCGTCGCCTACAAGAACGACGTCGATTCGGCGGAGCACGTAGCCCTGGTGTACGGCGACGTGCGCGACAGGAAGAACGTGCTCGTGCGCATGCACTCCAAGTGCCTCACCGGCGACGTCTTCGGCTCGGCCCGCTGCGACTGCGGCTGGCAGCTCCAGAACGCCCTGCGGACGATCGCGCAGGAAGGACGCGGGGTCGTGGTCTATCTCGACCAGGAGGGGCGGGGCATCGGCCTCTTGAACAAGCTCAAAGCGTACGAGCTGCAGGACGCCGGGCACGACACCGTGACCGCGAACGAGAAGCTCGGCTTCAAGCCGGATCTGCGAAACTACGGCATCGGCGCGCAGATCCTGCTCGACCTCGGGCTCTCTTCGATCCGGGTGCTCACCAACAACCCGATGAAGCTGGTGGGGCTCGAGGGCTACGGGCTCGAGATCGTCGAGCGCGTGCCGATCGTGCCCTCGCCCTCCGACGAGAATCGCTCCTACCTCGACGTCAAGCGGGACAAGCTCGGCCACCTGCTCACCCACTGACTGTGGCCGAGTTCCCGAGCTCGCCCCGCGCGCCGCGGGAAGGTCGCGTCGGCGTCCTCGTCAGCCGCTACAACGAAATCGTCACGGGGCGCCTGCTCGACGGGGCGCGGCAGTGCCTGCGCGATCGGGGGCTCCCCGACGCGCGGGTGGATGTGATCTGGGTGCCGGGCGCGTTCGAGCTGCCGGTGGCGGCGGAAACGGCCGCGGCGACCGGCCGCTACGCCGCGCTCGTGGCGCTGGGCTGTGTGATCCGTGGCGAGACGCCCCACTTCGAGTATGTCGCCGGCGAAGCGGCGCGCGGGCTGGCCGGCGTGGCGCTCGCGCACCGGCTGGCGGTGGGCTTCGGCGTGCTCACCACCGAGTCGCTCGAGCAGGCGATGGCCCGCGCCGGCGGCGCGGCGGGAAACAAGGGCTACGAGGCGGCGGAGGCGGCGCTCGCGACGGCGGACGTCCTGGCGCAGCTGACCAATGCAGCGCCCCGAGACTAAAGCGCGGGCCCGCGCGCTGCAACTCCTCTATGCCTGGGAGCTGTCCGGCCACCCGTCCATCGAGAACGTGGTGATGCGCCTCGCGTCGATCTACGGGCGCCCGCCCCGCGGCTACGATCGCGGCGCGGATCTCGCCGCCCGCGCCATCGTAGGAGCGCCGGAGTTCGACCGGCGCGTCGCGGACGCGGCCGAGCACTGGCGGCTGGAGCGGGTGGGCGCGGTCGAGCGGAGCATCCTGCGCCTCGCGCTCGCGGAGCTCGCCGAAGGCGCGACGCCGCCGCGCGTGGTGATCGACGAGGCTGTGAAGCTCGCTCATTGGTTCGCGGGGCCGAAGGCCCCGGGTTTCGTGAACGGGGTGCTGGACGCGGTGGCGCGGGAGCTCGGTGCGCTGTGAAGGTGCTGCTCGTCAACTGGAACGACCGCGCGAACCCGCACGCGGGCGGGGCGGAGATCCACCTGCACGAGATCTTCGGCCGACTCGCCTGCCGGGGTCACGTCATCGACCTCGTCGCGAGCGGCTGGCCCGGGTCCGCTCCCACCGCCGAGCTCGACGGGCTGCGCGTGCACCGCTCGGGCCGGCGCCACAGCTTCGCGCTCCACGCCCGCGCCGCCGTGCGGCGGCTGCTCCGGGCGAACGCCTACGACGTCGTGGTCGAGGACATCAACAAGCTGCCCCTCTTCCTCCCCCGGCTCACCGATCTCCCGTTCTGCGCCATCGTTCCGCATCTCTTCGGCACGACCGCGTTCGTCGAGGCGAGCTGGCCGATGGCCGCCGCCGTGTGGGCCGCGGAGCTGCCGATTCCGTGGGTATACCGGCGCGCGGCGTTCCACGCCATCTCGGAGAGTACGCGCGACGATCTCGTGCAGCGTGGGGTGCCGCGCGAGCGCGTCGAAGTCATTCACCCGGGGGTGGATGCGACCTGGTATTGCCCCGATGGAGCGACGCCCCGGGCGGCGAGCCCCACGTTCTTGTACGTGGGGCGCCTCAAGCGTTATAAAGGAGTGGAAATCGCCCTCCGGGCCCTGGCCCTGGCCCGGGAGCGCCAGCCCGCCCTGAGGCTCGAGATCGCGGGGCAGGGAAGCGACCGGCCCCGGCTCGAGCGGCTGGCGCGCACGTTGGGTCTCGCAGAGGCCGTGCGCTTTCTCGGCTTCGTGTCCGAGGAGGAAAAGCGCCGGCTGCTGCGGCGGGTGTGGGCCGTCGTGTTCCCGAGTGTGAAAGAGGGGTGGGGCATGTCCAATGTGGAGGCGGCGGGCTGCGGCACGCCGGCGCTCGCGTCGGACAGCCCGGGTCTGCGGGAGTCGGTGCGTGACGGCGAGACCGGCTTCCTCGTGCCCCATGGCGACACGCGCGCGCTGGCCGACCGCATGCTCGCGCTCGCCGCCGACCCCGGCCTGGTGTCCCGGTTGGGGCGCGGCGCCCGCGCCTTCGCCGAGCAGCTGTCCTGGGACCGCGCCGCCCGGGCTACCGAAGCGCATCTCCAGCGCATCCTCGCTCAGGGAGGTTGACTCATGCGGATCACCATCACCGCACGCCATTGCGAGGTTCCCGTTGAGCTCCGCGACCGGGCCCGCACGCTGCTCGAGCGTCTGCAGAAGGTCGCATCGCGGCCGCACGACGCGCAGGCCATCTTCAGCGATGACCACGGCACGCCGACCGTCGAGCTCCGACTGCACACCGGGCGCGGCGTGGTGCACGTCGGGACCGCGGGCGGCGCCCAGCTCCGCACGGCCCTCGACCGCGCCGCCGCCAAGGTGCGCCGCCAGCTCGACAAAGCCACGCCGGCTCGACGTCGGGCCGCGGAGCGGCGCCACTTGCTGGAGCGCGAGCGGACGTGACCGGCCCGCGGGTCCGCGACCTCCTCGAGCGCAAGGGCGACCCGCTCCAGCTCGAGGCCCTGACGGGTGATCTCGGGCTCGACCGGCTCATCCCCACCCCCGAGGCGTCCGGTCCCGGGCTGGTGCTCGCGGGCTACACGAAACGCTTTGCGGCGCACCGCATCCACGTCCTGGGTGAGACCGAGATCACGTACCTCGACTCACTCGGCCCGGACGAGCGCCGCAAGTCGCTCGAGACGTTCTTTCAGTTCGACATCCCGTGCGTCGTGATCGCGAAGGGGCAGGAGGCGCCCGCCGAGCTGCTCGAGCTGGCGCGCGCCAAGGGGGTGCCCGTCATCCGCACCAAGCTCAAGACCGCCGAGTTCTACCGGCGCCTGAAGCCATTCCTCGACGACGCGTTCGCCCCGGCCACGACCGTGCACGGCTCGCTGGCGGACGTGTTCGGCGTGGGACTGCTGTTCCTCGGGCGCTCGGGGATCGGCAAGAGCGAGTGCGTGCTCGACCTGGTCGAGCGCGGCCACCGGCTGGTCGCGGACGACATCGTGCACGTCACTCGCCACGGCCACGACGTGCTGATCGGCCGGGGGCACGAGCTGGCGCGGCACTACATGGAGATCCGCGGCGTGGGCCTGATCGACATCCGCGCGTTGTTCGGGATCCGGGCGGTGCGGCAACAGAAGCGGATCGAGGTCGTGGTCCAGCTGGAGGATTGGGACGCGTCGCGCGAGTACGACCGCACCGGCCTGGACGGCCAGACGACCGCGTTCCTGGATGTGAAGCTGCCCCTCGTCACGGTGCCGCTGAACCCCGGCAAGAACCTGACGGTCATGTGCGAAGTCGTGGCGATGAACCATTTACTGCGCTACAGCGGCGTCGACTCCGCACGGCTGTTCAACGAGCGGCTGCTCCACCGCATGGCCCAGCGGCGCGAGATGCTGGAGTACCTCGAGGAGGATTATGAGTGAGGCCACGCGCGGGGTGATCGTCTCGCACGCGGCCGTCGCGCAGGCGCTGGTGTCGGCCGTCGCCGCGATCACCGGCGTCAGCGACGCGCTCGTCGCGGTGAGCAACGACGGCTGCGACTCGGGGGCGCTGGCGGAGCGGCTGGGTCGGGCGATCGGCGACAAGCCGGCCGTCCTGTTCGTGGACCTTCCCGGCGGGTCGTGCCTGACCAGCGCCGTGCGGCTGGCGAAGGGGAAGACGGACGTCGCCGTGATCACGGGAGTCAATCTGGCCATGCTGCTCGACTTCGTATTTCATCGCGACCTCTCGCCCGCGGAGGCGGCGCGGCGGGCCGCGGAAGCGGGGACCAGGGCGATTCGCACGCCGGCGGCATGAGCATCGCGCTGTTTCGGATCGACGACCGTCTGATCCATGGACAGGTGGTCGTGGGTTGGGGGCAGCCGCTGCATGTGGGGTTCATCGTGCTGGTGGACGACGCCGTGCGCGCCAGTCCGTGGGAACAGGACCTGTACCGTATGGGTGTGCCGTCGGACGTCGAAGTCGTGTTCGCCTCGACCGAGGAGGCCCTCAAGCGGCTGCCCGAGTGGGAGAACGACCCGCGCGTGGGCATCCTGCTGGCGGGGGACATCGGCACGCTCGTCGCGCTCAGCGCCAACAGCCACCGGGTCAAGCACATCAACCTGGGCGGGATCCACCATCGACCCGGACGCTCCCAGCGGCTGCGCTACGTGTACCTGAGCGACGCCGAGGCCGAGGACCTGCGCCGCCTCGCGGCCCAGGGGGTCGAGATCACGGCTCAGGACGTCCCGACCGCCCGGGCCGTGCCGCTCCAGGAGTTCGCGTGAGCCTCGAGGTGCAACTGCTGCTGCTCGTGTGGGGGACCCTGGTGGGACTCGATCTCGTGAGTGTGCCCCAGGTCATGATCGCGCGCCCGATCGTGGCGGGCCCGATCGCCGGCGCGCTTC
>DATDFP010000229.1:0-7811 GCA_036522535.1 Gemmatimonadales bacterium | reverse complement strand
TTCGACAACGAGTACTGGCCCGCCCTCTACTTCATCGACGCGAAGGGCGCGATCCGGCATCACCAGTTCGGGGAGGGCGAGTACGACGAGGCCGAGACGGTGATTCAGAAGTTGCTGATTGAAGCCGGGGTGGGCGGCATCGGACGTGACATGGTGACGCCCGACGCCCGCGGTATCGAGGTAGCCGCCGACTGGGACAACCTGCGCTCCCCGGAGAACTACCTCGGCTCCGAGCGCACCGACGGCTTCGCCTCCAACCGCGACGCAGCGAAGCTGGGTTTGAACGAATGGACGGTTGTCGGCACCTGGACTATCGGCAAGCATGCCGTCACGCTCAACAAGGCCAACGGTCGAATCGTCTCACGCTTTCACGCCCGCGATCTCCACATGGTTCTGGGACCGGCAGCGAAGGGGACCGCGGTGCGATACCGCGTGCGCCTCGATGGCCAGCCACCCGGCAGCGCACACGGCATCGACGTTGACGCGCAGGGCGAGGGCAGAGTGACTCAGCAGCGTCTGTATCAACTGATCCGCCAGTCGCGGCCGATCGCGGATCGCCAATTCGAGATCGAGTTTCTCGATCCCGGCGTGGAAGCCTTCGCGTTCACATTCGGATGATTTCACATGAACCAGGACCGTCGCGAATTCTTGGGTACGGCAATCATGACCATCGTCGCCGCGAAGCTAGGCATGACTGAACCGCGCAGTTCCTTCGGACCGGTGAAGCAGATCGCTGCCGGCGTCCTGAATGTCGGCTATGTGGAGGCTGGTCGCCTCGACGGACCGGCGGTCATCCTCCTGCACGGCTGGCCGTACGACATCTACAGCTTCGAAGAAGTCGCCCCGCAACTGGCAGCGAAGGGCTACCGGGTGATCGTGCCGTATCTGCGCGGCTATGGCACCACGCGCTTTCTATCCAATGACACGTTCCGCAATGGCCAGCCATCGGCCGTTGCGGTCGACATGATCGCCCTCATGGATGCGCTCAAGATCCAGAAGGCGATCCTCGGCGGATTCGATTGGGGAGCGCGGACGGCCAACATCATGGCGGCGCTCTGGCCGGAGCGGTGCAAGGCTATGGTCTCCGTGAGTGGCTATCTGATTGGGAGCCCAGCATCGGGCAAGATCCCGTTGCCGCCGAACGCGGAGCTCCAATGGTGGTACCAATTCTATTTTGCGACGGAGCGCGGCCGCGCCGGCTACGACAAATACCGGCACGACTTTGCGAAGCTCATTTGGCAGCTCGCGTCACCGCGGTGGCGCTTCGATGATGCCACATTCGATCGCAGCGCCGCCTCCTTCGACAACCCCGATCACGTGAGCATCGTGATCCACAATTACCGCTGGCGGCTCGGCGTGGCTGAAGGCGAAGCCAAGTATGACGACCTGGAGCAGCGACTTGCTCCAGGTCCTGCTATCACGGTGCCGACCATCACCTTAGAAGGTGATGCCAATGGTGCACCGCACGCGGACGCCAGTTCCTATGCGAAGAAATTCTCCGGCAAGTATGCGCACCGGGTCATCGCCGGCGGCGTCGGGCACAATCTGCCGCAGGAGGCGCCGCAAGCGTTTGCCAAGGCTGTCGTTGACGTCGACGGTTATTGACCCGAGCTAGAACCCACACACTTCAAAGGAGGCAAGGATGGCAACGATCACTACCAGGGACGGCGTGGAGATTTTCTACAAGGACTGGGGCAAAGGTCAGCCCATCGTGTTCAGCCACGGGTGGCCGCTGTCGGCCGATGACTGGGACACGCAGATGCTGTTCTTCCTCAAACACGGCTATCGCGTCATAGCGCACGACCGGCGCGGTCATGGCCGGTCCAGCCAGTCCGGTGGGGGCCACGACATGGATCATTACGCCGACGACCTGGCGGCGTTGACCGCGCATCTCGACCTCAAGGGAGCGGTCCATGTCGGCCACTCGACGGGCGGCGGCGAAGTGGTGCACTACCTGGGGCGCCACGGCGAAAGCCGGGTGGCAAAAGCGGTGATCATTAGCGCGGTGCCGCCGCTGATGGTAAAGACGGCGGCCAATCCGGGCGGGCTGCCCAAGGACGTGTTTGACGGGTTGCAGGCGCAGCTCGCCGCCAACCGGTCTCGGTTCTATTACGATCTTCCGGCCGGACCGTTCTATGGTTATAACCGGCCCGGTGCGAAACCGTCTCAGGCCGTGATCTGGAATTGGTGGCGCCAGGGCATGATGGGAGGCGCAAAGGCGCATTATGATGGCATCGTCGCCTTCTCTCAGACGGACTTCACCGAGGACCTGAAGAAGATCACCGTGCCGGTCCTGGTGATGCACGGCGATGACGATCAGATCGTGCCGTATGCCGACTCGGCACCGCTCTCGGCAAAGTTGCTGAAGAACAGCACGTTGAAAACCTACAAGGGCTTTCCGCACGGCATGCCCACGACTGAGGCCGACACCATTAACGCCGACCTACTGACGTTCCTGCGTGACTGACGGCGCGACGACCAGGCGGACGCCCTCGACGGAATCCAAAGCACGGGCCTCTCGAGGAGTAGAGCATGAGTAGCCACTTGCCGTTCGTCGCTGCCGGAGCGCTTGTCTTGGCCCGCTTGGGGGCCGCTCAAACCCCGGCGGCCGCGACGCCCCTGCAATGGGCCGTCGCACCTCCACTGCTCCCCCCTGGCGCGCTGATAGCGGTGGTTTCCGGTGATCCGGCTCAGCCCGGTCAATCCACGATCGAGCTCTGGATGCCTCACGGCTACCGGATGCCTCCGCACTTTCACCCCACAGATGAACGCCTTGAGGTGAAGCAGGGCACGCTCCTGGTCGGGATGGGAGACCGGCTCGATGCCAGGAAGACGATGCCATTGAACGTCGGTGACACAGCCGTCGCCCCGGCCGGAATTCATCACTACTCGGTGGCGAAGGGAGAGACGGTCGTTGTAGTGACGTTCATCGGCCCCTACACCATCACCTATGTGAATGAGTACGAAGCCCCGCGACAGCGCTCGTTCCCGTTTGGCTACTAGAGATCGTGGAAGGATGCCTAAACGCGCTGTCGTCGACGTCGACGCCTATTGATCGGCGTGGCGTTGGGGGTCGATCCCCAGCATCTCCGCGCTGCCCTCGATGCGGTCTTCGAGGTCGGCGAGCAACCCCTCGTCGGAGAGGTCGAGCGGGTGCGAATGCTCCCAGTCGTGTCGCGCGATCTTGTGCAGCCGATCCACGACCTCGTCGTCGCGCACTTCGATCGCTAACTCGCGCCGTCCGTCGAGACTGCCGGCCGCAAAGTTGATGGAGCCGACGATCGCGCCGACCCCGTCCGCGAGCATCATCTTGCCGTGCAGTTTGAGGTGCTTGAGCTTGTGGACCTTGATCCCCACGTCGTCCATGATTCGGAGGCCGCCCACACCCTCCACGAGCTTCTCTCGCTTCAGCGTGTGGGGCGGGCGCGCCATGATGTGCACCTTCACACCGCGGCTCGCCGCCCGAACCAGACGCTCGATGATGATCATGTCCTGGAAGCGCTCGTTCTGGACGAACAGGGTGTGCCTCGCTTCGTCGATGAATCGGCCAATCCGATCGCGGCCGGGCCCCGGACACCAGACCAATTGACTCTGGTCGTGCGGGCTGAAGGTGTCACGGTGCCAGTCGGTCTCGAAGCATTCGACGATCTCAGCCACCTCGTGGCCGTGCTTCGTGACGACGGCATAGTCACGCGTCTCCGTCATGTTCTTGGTCGCCCAGTTGAGCGACTCGACGAACGCCGTGTGATCGTCCACCACCATGGACTTCTCGTGCGTGAGATCGAAGGCGGGATTGGCGTCCTTCACGTCGATGTCGGCTCGCTCCAACGCCGTGCGCGTCGCCTCGTTATCCTGCTCACCGCTGCGGCGTGCGGGATTGAGCATCACGCGGACGTTCACCTTGCGCCGCTTCGCCGCCACAACCGCCTTGAGCAACGTCGGGTCAGAGAAGACGAACATCTTGATGCGGAGCGTCCGGGAGGCGCCCTCGATCGCTTTGAGGATCGGCGTGGCGGAGTCGTCAGGGAGTACGATCAGCGCGCGGCTCATGCGGGTACCGCTCGTGATCCGACGGGCCCGACCTTGGTCGTGTACAACTCGGCGTAGATGCCGCTCCGGGCCAGCAGCTCGTCGTGCGTGCCTTGCTCCGCCACGATCCCGCCATGAAGCACGATGATCGTGTCGGCGTCGCGGACGGTGTTCAGCCGGTGCGTGATCGTCACGACCGTTCGCCCCTTCATGAGACGATCCAGACCCTCCATCACCAGCTTTTCCGACTCCACGTCGAGCGCCGCGGTCGGCTCATCCATGATGAGGATCGGCGCGTTGCGGATGAGCGCCCGCGCAATGCCGATCCGCTGCCGCTGGCCACCCGAAAGCGTGACGCCGCGCTCGCCGATCATGGTGTCGTATCCGCGGGGCATCCGGACGATGAACTCGTCTGCGTTGGCGAGCCGTGCCGCGCCGATGATTTGCTCCTCGGTGGCATCGGGACGGCCATAGGCGATGTTCTCGCGCACGGTCCCACGGAACAGCACGGTGTCCTGCAACACGAAGCCGATCTGGCGGCGGATCCCCTCGAGCGTGAAGGCGCGGAGGTCGGCTCCGTCGATCAGGATGCGACCGGCCGTCGGATCGTAGAACCGAGGAATCAGGCTCACGACGGTCGACTTGCCGCTCCCCGTCACGCCGACCAGCCCTACGAACTGACCCGGGGCGATCGAGAAGGTGACGTCCGCGAGGACCGGGGCCTCCGGTTTATAGGAGAAGGCGACGTGCTCGAACGTGATGGCGCCCTTGAATGGCTGGGGCTCGCGGGCGTCGGGACGCTCCGCGATACTGACGCCGATGTCGAGAATGGATCGGATCCGCTCGAGGCCGACATTGGTCGCCGCGACGGCGTTCGTCATCTTGGCGAGATCCTGCACGGGCTTGAAGAACTTGGCGAGATACGCGAGAAAGACGGTGAGCGATCCGATCGTCATCGTTCCCGCGAGGATGAGTGCCGCTCCACGCCACAGCACCATCGCCGTGCAGAGCGAGACGATGACGGCGACGATCGGCGAGAGCAGCGACTTGACGCGCCGCGCGCCAAGTGCGGCCTTGACGGTGGCGCGGCTGACGTCGCTGAGCCGCGCCGCCTCGATGTCCTGCGCGCCGAAGGCCTGCACCGTTCGCACCGACTCGAGTCCGGTCTGGAGCACGTCCACGATGTCGCTCTCACGGCGCCGCACTTCATGGGTCGCCCGCTTGACGGCTCGCCTGAACCGTGCCACGAACAGCAGCAGCAACGGCGTGATGGCCACCACGATGAGCGTGAAGTCCCAGTTGAGCCAGAACATCAGGCCGAGCATTCCGACGATGGTCAGGAGATCGACGAGGATGCTCAACGTAGACGACGACACAAAGTCCTGGACGGTGGCAACGTCGTCCGTAATCGTGCTGAGGAGCAATCCGGTCTGGTGCGTGTCGTAGTAGTTGAACGAGAGGCGTTCGGCGTGGTTGAACAGCCGCATGCGGAGGTCGTTGGCCACCCACTGGCCCACGCTCTCCGTGTAATAGCTGTCGACGTAGGATGCGATGCCCCCGAGCACGGCGAGCAGCACCAGCGAGACGGCGGCCGCCGCCGCGAGCGCCGTCCCGTCGGCGGCGAGCCCCGGGCCGAGCAGCCGGGCGAGCCAATGCGGAGCGGACTGATGCCCGACGGCATAGTCGATGACGATCTTCAGCGGCCACGGGGCTGCCAGACCGGTGGCCGCTTCGACCAGCATGGCCAGCAGGATGATGACGAACCAGCCGCGGTAAGGGCGTGCGAGATCGAACACCAGACGCGCTGTGCCGGTGGGGGCGTCATCGGCTGCCCGTTTCATAATGGGCGAACATAACGTTCATTGCAGCGCGCGGCCACGTCGAGTGGTTTGATAGGATGCCGTGGCGCTGCAACCGCCAGGAGAGAACCTTCTCGTGACCGACAAGACCGGGACACTGTGGGCCGCGATCCTCGGGTCGTGTATCGTGTTCCTGGACTCGAGCGTCGTCACGGTCGCGCTTCCCCGGATCGGGCGCGAACTGCCCGCGCACCTCGTCGGCGTTCTGGAAGGGCAATCCTACGTCTATAGCGGATATCTCCTCGCCGAAAGCGCGTTCCTTATTCTTGCCGGCGGGCTGACGGACACCTTCGGTCGCCGCCGGATATTCGGGCTCGGACTCGCCGGATTTGGCGCGAGCTCGATCCTCAGCGGCCTGGCGCCGACGCTCGAATGGCTGGTGGTGTTCCGCGTCCTGCAGGGTGTGGCTGGCGCGCTGCTCGTGCCCGGCGCCCTGGCGCTGATTACCGCGTCGTTCTCAGAGGAAGAGCAGGGGTGGGCGTTCGGAGTCTGGTCCGGCGCTTCTGCCGGTCTGGCCATGGTTGGACCCGTGGTGGGCGGGCTCCTCGTAGACACGCTGTCCTGGCGGGCGGTGTTCCTCATCAACGTGCCGCTCGTGCTGATCGCCCTGTGGTTGACCGCACGCTACGTGCGCGAAAGCCGGGCCACCGACGCGCCACGAGGCTTCGATGTGTTCGGCACGGTGCTGACGGCGTTGGCCGTAGGCGGGCTCGTGGTCGGCACGATCGCGGGCCAGCAGCGGGAGTGGCGCAGTCCCGTGGCGTTCGCCGCCCTGGGCATCGGCGCCGTGGCGACCGCGCTGTTGCCGTGGTGGATGCGGCGCGTGTCGCACCCGCTCGTGCCCCCGGCGCTGTTCCGCTCGCGTAACTTCACCGTGACGAACCTCTCAACGCTCGTCATCTACGCCGCGCTCGCCGTGGTGTTCTACTATCTGCCGTTGTTTCTCCAAGGACCCCTGGGGTATTCGGCGGCGGCCGCCGGCGTAGCCACGGTGCCCGGCGTGCTCTTTATGGCTTTGTTCTCGGCGCGGTTTGGCGCGCTCGCCACGCGCTTCGGTGCGCGCTGGTTCCTGGTGGCCGGGCCGACCCTCATGGCCCTCGGCGTCGTCTGGTTGGCGCAGGTCCCGTCCACGAGCCCGGCATGGGGACTGCGGCTCTCGGCCATCGCCACGTTCGCCCCGCCCGCCGGCTACCTCACCGACCTGCTCCCCGGCCTGGTGGTGTTAGGCCTCGGCGCCATGCTCATGGTGGCACCCCTCACGGCCACGCTCATGGCCTCCGTTCCGGTGGAGCACGCGGGAGTAGCGTCAGCCATCAACACCGCGATTTCCGATGTAGGCCCCCAACTGGCAATCGCCGTGCTGTTCGTGGTGATGACCACTCAGTTCTACGGCGCTCTCGCGCGTGACGTCCCGGGGTTGGATGTCGCGTCGCCGGAGGTGCGCCGGCAGGTCGCGCCGCTCGACGCGCCCGGCCCCGGCGCCTCGCCCCTAGTCCTCCGCGCCGCGCGTGAAGCCTCGACCGGTGCCTTTCGCCTCGCGATGCTCGCTGGAGCAGCGCTGTTACTTGCGGGCGCCGGAATCAACGCCGCGGGGATCCGGACACAAGCTGGCGGATCCGCCGTGCGGGTCACGTCCCCCGATCCGTCATGGCGACGATGCTGCCACGTGACGACCGAGGGATAGGTCACTGCACCTTGTCCGGTGGGTCATGGTTGCTTGAGCGCTATTCACCGGCCGCGCGCGCCAACGCCTCCACGACGGCGATGTTCGGCAACAGCCCTTCGGGTGGCGACGACCGCGGAGATCGAGAGGTGCCCGAGCGCGGCAAACGCGGCCGCCGTGATCAAGGCGGTCTGATGCAACGCGAGGGTCTCCCTGTCGCCCGCCGTTCTCAGTCGACCTGCGTCTGCACCACCGGGCCG
>DATDFP010000228.1:0-9769 GCA_036522535.1 Gemmatimonadales bacterium | reverse complement strand
GGCCGCCAGAAGGCGAGCTCCGGCGGCACGTCGGCAAGCGCCGCCTTCAGATCGGGGCCGTGCCAGGCCCCCGGTCCATACCCTTCCTCCATGACCCGCGCGAGCACGGTCGCATCCAGCCCGTCCGGAATAGCCGTCTTGGCGGTCGTCGTAGCGCTCATGATGACCTCCCGTGTGCGTGACCTTCTCAGTCGATTCGGATCGCGCTAGCATCATACGGCGCTTGCGAGGGGAAGTCTTGGCAAAAATTGCGGTCGCTCTGGAGCAGGCTCTCGCGCGGGACGCTCTGAGCGGTGCCCGGGGGCGTCTCACGGGACGGGTTCTTGCCCACGGCGACGGCTGGACGGTCGAGGACGTAATCTGTACTTCCGGCCCCAAGGACCGTCCGTTCGAGGAACGGCACTCGCATGTCTCCATCGCCATCGTTGCGGCGGGGAGCTTTCAGTACCGCTCCACGGCGGGGCGCGAGCTGATGACGCCGGGCTCACTGCTGCTCGGCAACGCCGGTCAGAGTTTCGAGTGTGAGCATGCCCACGGCGCCGGGGACCGGTGCATCGCGTTTCGCTACGCGCCGGGCTACTTCGAGCGTCTCGCAGCCGATGCAGGACCAGGAGCCTCTGGCGCCAAGGCGGCGTTCCGGGCGCTCCGGCTGCCCCCCTTACGCGACTTGTCGCCGCTCGTGGCGCGGGCGTGCGCCGGCCTGTCCGGATTGGGAGACCCATCCTGGGAGGAGATCGGCGTCCGACTGGCGGTGCAGACGGTCCGGCTCGCGGCCGGCCTTCCGCCCGACAGAAACGGCGCTCCACCCGATGCCGTGGCGCGGGTGACGCGAATCGTGCGCATGATCGACCGTCATCCGGGCGCCGGTCTCACCCTCGGAAGCCTGGCGCGAGAGGCAGGCCTCAGCCCCTACCATTTCCTGCGTACGTTCCAACGCCTGACGGGCGTGACGCCACACCAATACGTGCTCCGGGCGCGGTTGCGGGAGGCGGCGATGCGACTTGTCGTGGAGCGTGCCAGAGTCATTGACATCGCCCTCGATTGCGGCTTCGGCGACCTGTCGAACTTCAACCGCGCCTTCCGCAGCGAGTTCGGCGTCAGCCCACGGGTTTACCGGCTGCAAACGCGCCACCCGGTTTAATGGCGGCGCCCGGGCACGCACTTCGTTCCCCCTCTCCCGAAGGGAGAGGGGGTAAGGGGGTGAGGACCAGAACCGGCCCGGCGGCCCTCACGGCAATTTCAGGACCACGTCCGGATTCAGCACGGTGAACTGGTCGTTGCGGTTCATCGCCCATGCTTCCTCGTTATGCCCGGGGTTGATCGGTCGCTCCTTGCCGTTGGACATCGTCTCGATGCGACCCGCATCGATGCCATGGCTCGCGAGATACGTCCTGGCCGAGATGGCGCGCCGGTTGCCGAGCGCCAGGTTGTATTCGTCCGAGCCGCGCTCGTCACAGTTGCCGGTGATCTGGAGGCGTACGCTCGGGTTGGCACGCAGCAGCGGGATCTTCTGATCGAGAACCTGGGCATCCCCGGGGCGGATGTCCGACTTGTCGAAGTCGAAGTGAATCATCGTGGCGAGGATTGCCTTCACCTCCTCGGAGCTGCGCTTCAGGGCCGCGAGGGAATCGGCCCGCCGCTGCTCAGCGAGACGCTCCGCCTCCGCACGCGCCCGCTGCTCGGCTTCCGCCCGGGCGATCGAATCCCGGCGCGCCCGCTCGGCCAGGGCCATCGAGTCCGCGTTGGGCTGGGGTGCGACCTGGACCACGGGCGCGGCATGGTGACAGGCAAGCGCCAGCGACGCGCAAGCCACGGGAACGGCAAGCCACACGACACGCATCGTCCACTCACTCCTTCAAGGCCAGATGACACGAGCCTCCCGCCGGAGTGGCCTCTCGCGAATCCGGTGGGAGGGAGGACGAGTCACTCGTCCGAGAAGAAGAACCGTGCTTTCACGTCGGTCGCCTCCATCGCCTCGACGATCCGCTCCACGGCCCGTCGGATCCTCCGGACCTCGCGGTCCGACATCGCCTCGAGGGCGTGCAGCAAGCGGCCCTGGGCCGCCTCCGGGGCCTCCGCCGCCAGAGCGGCACCGCGGTTGGTGAGCTGGAGCTCGACAAAGCGGTGATCGGCCCGACCGCGCACGCGCCGGACGAGCCCGCGCCGCTCCAGGCGATCCGCGAGGATCGAGATGCTGCTTTGATGCACGGCGAGGGCGCCCGCCAGCCGGCCGGCCGACATCCGCCCGCCGCGTTGCAGGGTCTTGAGGGCCCACAATTGCGGCCCGGTCAGCCCGTAGGAGCTGCGGACGTCCTGCGAGTAGGTCTGGAGGGCCTTCACGATCCGGCGCAGGCCCTGAACGATCAGAGCCGTATCGGCCGGCTTCTCTTGCTGCACGGGCCGGCGAAGCGTTCGCGCAGGCAGCACCGATGCCAAGTCGACAGACCCGCGAAAGAGGCATCTTTAAAGAAACATCTTTGATATCAATATTTATATCAAAATACGTGCGGGGATGCAAGCCGCCGCAAGGAGACACCTGTGGCGGAGGCGCGACGCGCTACGACCCTAAAAGAGCCCGACCAGCTTCGCGGTCGTGCTGCTGCAGACATTCTGCAAAGCCGGCTCGAGCGCGGCGCACAATTCTTTGGCCTGAACGTCGGAATGATAGAAGTACACGAAGTCCAACACGGCGCCGATGATGCAATTCGATCTCTGCTCCTGATCCATCCCGAGCCGGCAGGTCGCGACGGTACCGGGCACCTTGTTCAAACTGATGGTCGCGGCATCCCTCCCCAGGCTCCGATAGCACGCCGAACGAAACGGCACGCCCACCTCCGCGCACAGCGCAAAGACTCTGGCGAAGTCACCTCGCGCGGCGCCGAGCGCATAGGAGGTCTGGATATCCAGGCACGCCGCTTTGTATTTGCTCGCGACGGCGGTGCACGGATAGAGGGGTTCGCCGGGCTTCAGGTACTTGCTGTAGTGGCCCCCGTGCGCACCGTCCACCACGAGGTTCTCCATGAAGACCCCGTTCGCGCAGGCGTTCTCTTCCATGGAGCCCGTCAGTCGCGCGCAACCCTGGAGCGCGTCAAACAGGTCGTCGCCGGTGATCGCCATGATGCCGTGTCCCAATCCGTGCACGCAATTGTAGTAATCGAGCGAGTGCCGCTCCTTTCCCGGGATGCCCGCACAGACGGAATTCAGCTCGCTCAGCAGTCTCGCCCGCCCCATTCTGAAGGCGAGGCCTTGCAGCACGCCGTGATAGTATCCCGAGCCGCAGAAATTGTCGCCATGAACAAATGCCGCGGAAATGTCGGAGTCATTCGTGACCGCCGCCCGGCCGATCGCGTGCGTGATCGCATGGCATAGCCTTTGGGCGGCCGAATCGGTTGGATAATTGGCCTTCAGATCGGCGAAGGCCTCGGCAACTCCCTTTCGGGCGACGATGGAACGGTAACGCTCCTCGTAGCAACCCAACGCGAGGTCCGGTTGGCTCGGACAGGCGGGCACGGGCGGTCGCCTGGACCGGGAAAGCAAGTAGAAGCCGAGCACGCCCACGGCTGCAACCGCGACCACCGGAGCAATCGCGAGCGTCGCCTTTCGGCCAAACGGTCTCATGCGTCGCACCATAACACCGTCGGCGGACCCGGGGGAAGCTGACGGCACCCCTCGCGCCCTGCCCCATCGCCCGCCATTCTTAGCGGAAGCTCATCCACTCCGCGACATCACACGAGGCCGCCGTCCATGACCCGCATCGGCACCGTCATCGCGCTGCTCGCGCTCTCCCCGCTGGGCCCGGTCGCTCGCGCGCAGGAGATCGACACCACCCTGTGGGCCCGCCTGCGCTACCGCTTCGTCGGCCCCGAGGGGAACCGGGCCGTCGCCGTCGTGGGCGAGCCGGGCAACTCTCTCGTCGCCTACGTCGGCGCCGCGTCGGGCGGGGTTTGGAAGACCGAGGACGGGGGCGTGCACTGGCAGGCGGTCTTCGACAGCGAGCCCGCCCAGGCGATTGGGGCCCTCGCTCTCGCGCCGTCGGCGCACAACGTGGTGTGGGCCGGCACGGGCGAGACGTTCTTCATCCGCTCGATGACCGCGCTCGGCAACGGCGTGTACCGGTCCACCGACGCGGGCCGCAGCTGGCAACACATGGGCCTCGATTCGACCGGGCGGATCGCGCGCATCGTCATCCACCCGGCGAACCCCGACATCGTGCTCGTGTGCGCGCTCGGGCGCGCGTACGGGCCCCAGCAGCAGCGTGGCGTGTACCGCACCACGGACGGCGGCAGGACCTGGACGCGCGCGCTGTTCGTGGACCCGAACACCGGCTGCGCGGATCTCGCCATCGACCCCGGCGACCCCAACACGCTGTTCGCCGGGATGTGGCAGTTCGAGGTGAAGACGTGGCATCTCCAGAGCGGCGGGCCCGGCAGCGGCCTCTGGGTCTCGCGGGACGCGGGCGCCACCTGGAAGCGCCTCGCGGGCCACGGCCTCCCCGACGCGAAGCGCGTGGTGGGTAAGATCGCGGTCGCCGTCGCCCCCTCGAACCCGAACACCGTGTACGCGCTGATCGAGGATCAGGACCCCTCGCTGTATCGCAGCGACGACCGCGGCAACACCTGGCGGCTGGTGAGCCGCAACCACGACATGGCCGAGCGCGCGCCGTACTACGTGCGCTTCGCCGTCGCGCCCGACGACGAGGAGCGCCTCTACTTCGTCTCCGTGCGCTTCAGCATGTCGCGGGACGGCGGCCAGACGCTCGCCCACTCGGACTACCGGGGAGGCGGCGACAACCACGACGTCTGGATCGACCCACTCGACCCCGACCGCTTCATGGTCGCGCACGACGGCGGCGCGAGCATCACGCTGAACCGCGGCCGGACGTTCACGCGCATCGTGCTGCCAATCGCCCAGATGTATCACGTCCACGCGGACACGCGCGCGCCCTACTACGTGTATGGCAACCGCCAGGACGGCAGCTCGTACCGGATGCCGAGCCGTGGTCTGGCCGGTCGCAGCTCGGAGGGCGAGTGGCGACACGTGGGCGGCTGTGAGAGCGGCTTCGGCATTCCCGACACGGTGGACAACGCGACCGTCTGGTCGGGGTGCTACGACGGCGGGCTCGAGGTGTACGACGTGCGCACGGATCACGCGCGCAACGTGCGCGTGTGGCCCGAGGCCGGATACGGGTGGCGGCCGGCGGACTTGAAGTACCGCTGGAACTGGACGTTCCCGATCGCCATCTCGCCGCACGACCACACGCGCGTGTACGTGGGCAGCCAGTTCGTGCACCTCACGACCGACGGCGGGGCGAGCTGGAAGGTGATCAGCCCCGACCTGACACGCAACGATACGACGCACCAGCAGAGCTCGGGGGGCGTGACCACCGACAACCTCATGACGTTCGACGGCGCGACCCTGTTCGCCATCGCCGAGTCGCCCGCGCAGGGGGGAGCGGGCGTGATCTGGGCCGGCTCGAACGACGGCCTGGTGCACGTGACGCGCGACGGCGGCGCGCAGTGGATGGACGTCACGGGGAACATCCCGAAGCTGCCGCCGTGGGGGAAGATCACGAACATCGAGCCGTCGCGCTTCGAGGCCGGGACCGCCTATCTCGCCGCGGACCTGCACGAGCTGGACGACTTCGACCCCTACATCTTCAAGACCACGGATTTCGGGCATTCATGGAGGCGGATCTCCGACGCCCTCCCGCGCTCGCCCTTGTCCTTCGTCCACGTGGTGCGCGAGGACCCGGAGCGACGCGGCATGCTCTACGCCGGGACGGAGAACGGCCTCTACGTGACGCTCGACGACGGGGGCCACTGGGTGCCGCTCCAGACCAACCTGCCCCACGCCCCGGTGTCGTGGCTGACCGTGCAACCCCATTTCCACGACCTGGTCGTAGCCACGTACGGGCGCGGCGTGTGGATTCTGGACGACATCTCGCCGCTCGAGCATCTCGACGCCGGGACGATCGCCCGGCGCGCCTGGCTCTTCGCCCCCCGGCCCGCGTACCGGTTCCGGACCACCCAGGGCGTCGCCAGCGCGCCCAACAGCGCCGTCCAGCCCGACACCGTGCCGTACGGCGCGGCCCTCACGTACTACGTCGCGCCCGCCCTTGCCGACACGACGCCCCCCTCCCCTTCCTCTTCCTCCTCCGCGCCCTCCGACAGCGCGCACCGGCCCAAGCCCGCCAGGCTCGTCATCCTGGACGCGCGCGGCGACACCGTGCGGATCCTCGAAGGAGAGCGGAGACCGGGGCTGAACCGCGTGTGGTGGGACCTGCGATACGCCGCGCCCGCCGTGCCCAAGCTGCGGACCGCACCTCCGGGCAAGCCGTTCGTGCGCGTCGGAGCGGACGGCACCCGCCCGCTCGTGACGTGGGACCTCGATCTCTCGCTCCGCGGTCCGCTCGTGCCCCCCGGTTCGTACACGGTGCGGCTCACCGTGGGCGACACGACTCCCATTGCGCTCACGCAGTCGCTCACCGTCCTCAAGGACCCCAACACCGCCGGGTCGGACGCGGACGTGCAGGCCCAGACCGAGCTGGCGCGCGCGATCCGGTCGGAGCAGGACAGCGTGGCCCGGATGATCAACCGGCTCGAGTGGGTGCGGAAACAGCTCCAGGATCTCGCCGGCCAGCTGCGCGGGGATTCGGGCGTCGTGGGCGACTCGAGCGCGAAGCGCCTCGCGGCTCTGGCCGATTCGCTGGATCGCCGCGCCATCCGGGTCGAGAGCGTCCTGTTCGACGTGCACCTGACCGGCGCGCGGGAGGACGCGTTCCGCAATCCGATGCAGCTCTACGGCCGGCTCGCCGCGCTCGAGTCCGACGTGGCGGAGAACGGCGCCGATTTCCCGCCCACCACGCAGCAGCGGGCGGTCCACGACCTGTTCCTCCAACGGATCGCGGACGCGTCGGCCCGCTTCGCGGACTTGATGGAGAAGGCACTCCCGGCGTTCGCCGCGGAGCTGCGCAAGACGACGCTCAAGGGCGTGATCGCGACGGGCATCGACGCCGCCGGAGCGCCGCCGCGCCCGGGGCCGTGAGGCACAGCACTCGTGGACCGTAACTGAGATGTCGCTGGCAGGGCAGCGCAGACGGAGGCACCGTGGTAGGTGGTTAACCCCGGGGCGCCGCCCCGGGGTCAGCCGCGCTGGAGCGACGGCCGTCCCTCGGCTGACCCCGGGCCGACGGCCCGGGGCTCACGAACTCAGCGACGGGTCCTTCCGTCCGCGCTAGGGGCCCCCTTGCGGTCGCCCTGTCCGCCGGTATCGTTGTATCCAATCCTGCGTACATAGAGCATCGGGAACCTCTCGCCCTCGGAGGGCCGCATGCTTCCACTCCCAGTCATGAACGCCGGGCCCGAGCGCCCGCACTCCCGCGCGATCCTTCTCCTCTTGCTGACGAGCGTTATCTGGACGTCGCTCGCTCGCGCCCAGGCGGGGACCATCGGGGGCACGATCACCGACGCGAGAAGCGGGCTCCCGATTTCCGACGCATCGATTGTCGTCGAGGGATCAACCCCCGTCGCGCGTTCCGGCATTCGAGGCGAGTTCCGGCTGACGAACGTCCCGGGAAGCACGGCGCGCTTGCGAGTCACCCGCATCGGGTATCAGCTAGCGACGATCGACGCGCGTGTCGGTGATCCAGCCGTCCGCATCGGGCTCACGGAACTGGCCGTCAAGCTCGACGCGGTCGTCGTCACCGGGACCGCCGGCGGCGCGCAGACCCGCGCGCTGGGCAACGCCGTCGGTGACGTGGACGTGTCCAAGTCCCTCGCGCTCACCGGACATCCCGTCAAGCTCCAGGACATGTTGTCTGCCAGCGTGCCGGGCGTGCGCATCATGCGCGCGAGTGGCGGGGTGGGGAGCGGCGGCACGACGCGCATTCGCGGGTCTGGAAGTCTGAGCCTGTCGAACGAACCGCTCATCTACATCGATGGCGTCCGGGCGAACAATCAGGCGGCGGCGTACAGCCTGGCATTCGATGGCGCGCAGGAGCAGCCGAGCCGCGTCAACGACCTCGTTCCCGAGGAGATCGAGTCGATCGAGGTCCTGAAAGGCCCATCGGCCGCGACGATCTATGGGACGGAAGCCTCCAACGGCGTGATCCAGATCATCACCAAGCGGGGGCGGGCGGGGCGGCCGACGATCGAGATCCAATCCGATGTCGGAGCCGCGTGGCTCAGCAATCCCGAGGATCGCTATCCGTCGAACTTCTATCTCCGCCGGGGTGGCGACTATCGGAATCCGGCCGACATCCAAGAGTTCAACGTGCAGCGGTTCCGGGAGTCCCGAGGCTTTCCGGCGATCTTCCGCACGGGGGCGCCCTGGGGAACCTCCGGCAGCATCAGCGGCGGCACCGACCAGATCCGCTACTTCTTCAGTGCCACCTACAATCGCGAAGAAGGGCCCGTCGACTATAACTGGCAGAACAAGTTTGCGGGCCGGGGAAACCTCGGCTACCAGACCACGGACGGCAAGTTCACGGCCGACCTGAGCCTGGGGACGGTGCGGTCGCGCTTGCGAGGCGCATCCGGGACCCAGCCGATCACGACCTCGATTATCTGGGCGTGCGATTTCCCCTGGTGCCAGCCGGGTGGGCTCACGGGCACGGAGGATACGGCGACCACCGGATGGAACAGCACCGGACACGGCTTCCAGTTCTACCGGCCCGAGGACTACGCGGGAGTCGAGGGCTTCGACAACATCGAGCGCATGACACTCAGCATGCAGCTCAATCACCGGCCATTCCGCTGGCTCCGGCACCGCCTCACGGTCGGACCCGACATCACCAACGACAAGTCGTCGCAGCTCGTCTTCCGCGACGGGACCGGCTACTTCCCGTTCTTCGCCGCGAGCCGGGGTCAGAAGCAGGCGCTGGCGTTGCGCAGCACCTTCTTCACCGTCGACTACGGGGCCAACGCCGATTGGACGCTCACCCCGAACCTCGTGGCATCGACGGCGGTGGGGGTCCAGTACTACTACAAGCAGTTCGATCAGGAGCTCGCTCAAGGGTTCGAGTTTCCCATTCCCGGCCCCGGTGGTGTGAGTAGCGGGGCTCGGCGCGTGGCGGCCGATTCCTTTCAGGAGAACAAGACGTTGGGCGTCTACGGGCAGGAGCAGTTCGCCTGGAAGAACCGGCTCTTTGTCACGGCCGCGCTCCGGGCGGACGGGAACAGCGCCTTCGGCGCCAACTTCGACGCGGCGTATTACCCCAAATTCAGCGCTTCGTGGGTCGTCTCGGAGGAGCCGTTCCTCGCCGGCTCGCGACTCTTCTCGCAACTCAAGCTCCGCAGCGCGTGGGGTCGCGCCGGCCTTCAACCCGACGTGTTCTCGGCCATTCAGACCTATCGCGCGGCGGTGGGGGTCGGCGGCCTCGGCGGGGTGACGCCGCAGAACTTCGGCAATGCCAACCTGAAGCCCGAGATCGGCGAAGAGATGGAGCTGGGATTCGACGCCGGACTCCTCGGCCAGCGCCTCGGGCTCGATTTCACCTTCTACAACAAGGACGTCAAGGACGCGATCATCTCCGCGCCGTTGAAGCCCTCGCGCGGGTTCCCCGGGGTGGAGTTCCTCAACATCGGCAAGACGCGCAATCGGGGAATCGAATTGGGGATTTCGGGGACGCCGCTCAACACGGCGCGCTGGGGGCTCGAGCTGCGGGGGACGATCGCCACCAACGACAGCAAGATCCTGAGTCTCGGCGGCGTCCCGCCGACGTTCGTCGGCCAGAGCTTCATCCAGCAGTTCAACGTCGAAGGGTTTGCCC
>DATDFP010000227.1:0-2030 GCA_036522535.1 Gemmatimonadales bacterium | reverse complement strand
CACCGGCATCGCGCACTCCCGAGACCCCTCGATCCCCGGGCAGTGTCACGTCAACTTTGGCTCTCCCGCACGAAGCGTGCTGGGCTAGACGGGAGGGCCGGGCGTGAGCACATAGGAGGAACATCTTACTCTTTACCAAGCAGGTTCTTTGACCAAACGCCTTCTGCCTCTGATCCCAGCAGGTCTCACCGTCGTTCAGGTTTTATCCACACCCGACATCATCACCATCGTCGCCAGCTCAGACGCGAGCACGGCCGCATGCCCGAGCTGTGGCCGCCTGTCGCGGTGCGTGCACAGCACCTACCAGCGCCGGCTGCAGGACCTGCCGTGGCAGGGCCGTGCCGTCGTGATCCAAGTTCGCGCGCGGCGGTTCCGCTGCCCAGACCCGGCCTGTGCCCGTCGGACCTTCGTCGAGCCGCTGTCCGGAACCGCTGTGCGCCGGGCTTGGCGGACCTGCCGGCTCGGCGATCTGCAGCGGCACATCGGCCTGGCCGCGGGTGGAGAGGCCGGCTCGCGCCTGGCCCGGCGCTTGGCGATGCCGGTGAGCCCGGACACGCTGCTCAGGCTGGTTGCGCGGTCTCTCGTGTCGACGACGTCGGCGCCCAAAGTGCTCGCTGTCGATGAGTGGGCCTGGCGCAAGGGACGCCGCTACGGCACGGTGCTGGTCGACCTCGAGCGCAACCGGGTCGTGGACCTGCTACCTGACCGGCAGGCCCAGACGCTCGCGACCTGGCTGCGCGCGCATCCCGGTATCGAGGTCGTCGCGCGCGATCGCGCCGGCGCCTTCGCGGACGGCGCTGCCCAGGGCGCACCCGAAGCGGTCCAGGTCGCCGACCGCTGGCACCTGCTGCGCAACGTCGGCGACGCGCTGCGCCACGCGGTTGAGCGCCACCATGCCGCCTTACGCCGGATCGGCCGCGAGGTCGCCGCGGAACTCGCCACCGAGCGCGCCACGGACGCCCCCACACTCAGGCCGGAGCCGGTGCCCACGGCCCTGGAACGCCGCCGAACCGAGGCGCGGGCACGGCGGCAGGCGCTCTACGACGAGGCGGTGCGCTTGCGTCAGGGCGGCGCGACGCTCAAGTCCATTGCCGTGGCACTCGGCACGCCGTCACGCACGCTCGCATACTGGTTTGCGACCGGTCATGCACCGCTGTGCGACCGCAGGCCGTCGGGCAGCATCCTCGACCCGTTCCGGGGCTACCTTGAGCAGCGCTATGCCGAGGGCTGCCGCAACGCGCGCCAGCTCTGGCGCGAACTGCGTGAGCAAGACTTCCAAGGTCGGCCCAGTATCGTGCGGGTCTGGATCGGACGCTGGAACAAGGCAGCCTCAGGCGGTGTCCCTGCTCGCGGGTCATCGGGCCCGGGCTGGAAGCTGCCCTCAGTTCACGCCGTCACGCGCCTTCTGACGTCTCCTCGCGACGGTGCGCCGGACGGCGACCAGCGGCTGTGCGCGCGATTGCTGGAGGAGGTGCCAGAGCTTGCTGCCGCGGCCGATGCCGCGCGCCGGCTCGGCCGGGTGTTGCGCAAGGAGAGCGCCGAGCCGCTCATCGATGTGCTGACCGCAACGAAGCAGACGCTCCTGAATCGGCTGGCCATCAGCCTGGAAGGCGATGCAGCGGCCGTACAGGCCGCACTCGACACGCCGTGGACGACCAGTCCTGCCGAAGGCCAGATCAATAAGCTGAAGACGCTGAAGCGGGCGATGTATGGCCGCGCTGGTTTCCCACTCCTGCGCGCACGCGTCCTACAAGTCGCATGATACCCGTTGTCCTTGGTCCTGACCCATTCAACGCCTGCGAAGGCGCATAAGGCGGCATTCCGCCCCGCGGCAGCAGGTCATTTTTGAGGATAACCGGTATGACACCAGACAACAGCACGCTTCGTGCGGGAGAGCCTCTATCTGGCAGAGATGGTGACATCTGTATCTGGCGGACACAACTGCATTCGCCGGCTAGCAGTTTGCGGACGATGCTTCCGCCAACGCGGAATAGCGGCATGACCATCCGGCCGATCGACCGCCTGCTGGC
>DATDFP010000226.1:0-2766 GCA_036522535.1 Gemmatimonadales bacterium | reverse complement strand
GTGGTGGCGGTGGGTCAGAACGCGGACCTCGTCTTGCTCGACGCCAATCCGCTCGAAAACGTCGCCAACACGCGCCGCATCGCGGGCGTAGCGCTCCGAGGACGCTGGCTCTCCCGCTCGGACCTCGACCGTATGCTGGATGAGTTGCAATCCCGTGAGTAGCCTCCAGGCCCGCAACCGTTTCGCTCCAGGCCGTGTCGAACGCGGCATTACCACACTCCTGCTGGTGCTCCCAGCCCTCCTCGCCGCCCAAACTCCACCGGCAGACTTGCGCGGTCTCTGGGGGGCCACGCTCCGCTTCGGCCCCGATATCCGCGGCACGCTCATCATTCAGCGCACCACGGACGGCTGGCGCGCCGACATCGCGGCCTTCTCCGTGCCGGCCCAGCTGAAGGGTCAAACCTTCTCCTTCGAGCTCCCCGACGGCAAAGGCTCTTTTCGCAACGGACACTGGATCCAACCCGACGGCTACGCCACGCCCGTGACGCTCGTCCCCGATGGTCCCAATCGCTGGCGCGGGACCGTCGTCCCGTTGGACGGGCGCCTCACCTTCTACCTGCCGATCACGCGACAGCCCGATGGCACCCTGCGGACCTATCTCCGCAATCCCGAACGCAACTTCGGATGGTTCATGCGGGCTACGCGAATCGAGCTAAACGGCAAGGACGTTCGATTGATGGGATCGATGTTCGGACGAGGTCCCGACACGACGCTCGCCGAAGGGCGCTACGAGGACGGAGTGATCACGTTGCCGTTACGCGGGGGCACGTACGACTTCACCAGAGTGTCGGACTCGACGAGAAGCCCGTTCTATCCCCGCGGCAATCCGCCGGCGCGCTATCACTACACCCCGCCGCTGCAGCTCGATGACGGCTGGCCCGTCGCGACCCTGGAAGACGTGGGCATCTCGCGCGACAGCATCGAGCGATTCGTGCAGCTGCTCATCGATATGCCGATGGATTCGCTCGGCACGCCGCAGATCCATAGCCTGCTGATCGCCCGCCACGGCAAGCTCGTCCTCGAGGAATACTTCCACGGCTACGCTCGCGACCAGCCGCACGACACCCGCTCGGCCTCGAAGAGCTGGACCGCGGTGCTGATCGGCGCGGCGATGCAGGCCGGCATCCCGCTGCGCCTCGACACGCCCGTCTATCAGACGATGCTCGGCACCCTCCCCGCCGATCTCGATCCGCGCAAGCGCGCCATGACGCTCGAACATCTGCTCACGATGACCGCCGGCTTCAATTGCGACCCCGACGACACGACCTCGGCCAACGAGGACGTCATGGACGAGCGCGGCGTCGAGCACTGGTACGACTACACGCTCAATACCGCGGTCGTCTCCGCGCCGGGAGAGAAGATCTACTACTGCAGCACCGAGCCCAATCTCGCAGGCGGCATGCTGGCCAAGGTCGCGAACCAGTCGCAGCTCGAGCTGTTCGCCCGACTCATCGCCCGGCCGCTGCGGATGGGCAGTTATCACCTCGGCCTGCGCGACGGCGACCTGTACGGCGGCGGTGGCAGCAGGTTCGTGCCGCGCGACTTCATGAAGCTGGCGCAGCTGATGGTGAACGGGGGCCGCTGGAACGGCAAACAGATCGTCAGCCGCGATTGGGTGCGCCGCTCCACCGCCCCGCTGCGTGATCTGAATGCCTTCCAGCAGTACGGCTTGCTGTGGAATTCCGTCGCTTATGACTACAACGGCCGCAAGATTCGCGCATTCTTCGCGGGCGGGAACGGCGGCCAGGTCTCCATGGGTATTCCGGATCTGGACGTGGTCATCACCTTCACGGGTGGCAATTACAACGACCCCGTGCTGTTCACCGGACAGAGGGTGTGGGTGCCCCGGTATGTGCTGCCTGCCGTGAGGTGAAGCAGAGGTTACCTCCATCCTCCACACCTGCCTTCAGGCGGCCGCCAGCGTCTCGTCCGGCTTCGCCACCATGTCCGTCCACCCCTGGCGGTGCGCCTCGACCTTGTCGGGCGGCAGGCGGCGGTGCTGGGGTCAGCCGCGCGTTGCGACGAACGACGTCGGCAGCCGCTGAATTGCGGCCGGGGTGCGATGAGCGGCCTGGCTGTTCAGAACTTGTCACAGATCCGCGTCTCCTCTTGTGATTCCTCGGGATTCAGGACAGGTTCGCCCGGTCAGGGGACGCTCCCGACCTCCGGTCGCCCGCCGCCAGCGTTCCTCCACTCCCACAACGGAGACGACGATGACGTACGTCAGCCATGCGTCGACGCGTGCCGTCCTGGCGGTCGCGTTCGCGTCCGCCGGCTGGGCCGCGGGCGCTGCGGCGCAAGGGTCCCCGGCCGCGCTCGACCCCATCACCAGCGCCGTGATCAGCCACCCGATCACCACCGCCTCGGCCGAGGCACGCAAGCATTTTCTCGAGGGCCTGCGCGAGCTCGATCTCGGCCGCTTCATCGACGCGAACGTGCACTTCAAGGCGGCGGTCGCCGCCGACCCGGATTTCGCGTTCGCGTATCTGAACGTCGCCAATACCGCCAACTCGCTCGTCGACTTCAAGACCAACCTCGCCCTGGCCGAGCAGCACGCGGCGGCGGCGTCCGACGCCGAGCGGCTCCAGATCCAGATGGCCCGCAAAGGGTTCGACAACGACCTCGCGGGTCAGCTGGCCCTCGGCCAGCAGCTCGTCGCCAAGTATGCCCAGAGCCCGCGCGCCTGGCTCGCCCTCGCCGGCGCGCAGATCGGCTTGAACAAGAACGAAGACGCGCGCGCCTCGCTCGCCAGGGCCCTGGAGCTCT
>DATDFP010000225.1:0-7566 GCA_036522535.1 Gemmatimonadales bacterium | reverse complement strand
TCTTTCGCCTGATCGACGAACACGCTCACCTTCGGTGCCGCGACGACGACCCGCACATGGAACCAGGCGTTCGGATCCGGCACGGGACTGACGGGCTGCTCGTACTCACCCGGGTGCTCGGCTCTCAGCTTCTGCCAGGTGTAGATCGGATGAGAGATGTATTGCACAGCCCGCTTGCGCCTTGCCGGGTCTTCCGCCTTGAAGTTGAACGGCCGGAAGTAGACGGCGTCGTACGTCGTTCCATCCACTGCGTGAAATGCCACACCCACGAAGCTTTGTTGCTGAACGTCCTTGCCTCTGACATCGAGCTCGATCGTGCCGTTGCTGAACTCGATTCCTGGCAAGTACGCCACGCCTTCGCCCGGGCTTTCGCTCAGACGAAGACCCGTTCTCGCCCCGTCACTGAAACTGCTCGCGGTGCGGTGGAAGACCTCGAGACCCTTGCCGCCGGCCAGCTTGGCCAGATCGGGCTCGAGGGTTCGCTGCTGACCGGAAACGCGGGAAGCGGCGAGGAGACCGCCTGCAGCAAACAGAGCTGAGACAAGAGCGGGCCTGTTCATAGGGTTCCTTGAAGAGGTTCGGGACTAGGGGACCCGAGTTCGTCAGAAGCTTTGCGCGCTGAGGGGCGTGTGGCAACTGGTTTCGGGGAAGTATGGAGACTACACGACCCCTGCGGCCTGGCCGGGACATTGCGCAACGGAATCGGGTTGAGGGGTTTGGAAGCGGGGCGTCTTGTTGCAGTCCCTTCGGGCTCCGGACCCCACGCCCTGTCCGTCGTCGCCCTGATCGAATTGTCGGAACGAGGTACGCCACCCTATGCGCAAAAGTGCGGCACGACGGTTGACGATCATGCTGGTGCCACACGGCTCGGGTCCTCCCGGGCGGTGGAGGTGTCGCATGCCGTCGTCAAGAACCTCGTAGGGATCGGCGGGGGCAGTCGCTGCCGCGCGCCGTGGGCCCTCGTGGTTTTACGTGCGCCCGGACCGCCAAGCGGCGCAGCAGGCAATTACGGTTAGCCCCGGGCCGTCGGCCCCGCCACGAAGCCAGGGATACAGTCCCCCCTCTCCCGAAGGGAGAGGGGGCCAGGGGGTGAGGACCCTCAGCCCTTTCTCCTGCGGAGTGGGGGGTCGGGCGTTCATGAAGAAGCTGCATCGTATGCCTTCTTCAGCGCCGCAATGTCGATCTTCTTCATTTTGAGCATCGCCTCCATGACCCGCTTCGATTTCTTGGGGTCGGGGTCGCTCAGCATCTCGCCCAGGACCACGGGATTGATCTGCCACGACAGACCATACTTGTCCTTGAGCCAACCGCACGGCCCTTCTTCTCCTCCCTGGGAGAGCTTTTGCCAGAACTCGTCTACCTCCTTCTGCGTCTGGCAGTTCACGGAGAACGATATCGCCTCGGTGAACTTGAACTGAGGCCCACCGTTGAGCGCGATGAATTCCTGCCCCTCGAGTTCGAATGCCACGGTCATCACGCTCCCCTTCGGCCCCGGTCCTGCTTCTCCGTAACGAGCAATTTTCACGATCTTCGAGTTCTTGAAGATGGAGACGTAAAACCTTGCCGCCTCCTCGGCTTGCGTGTCGAACCACAAGAACGGGCTGATCCTTGGCATGGGTCGTTGCTCTCCGTATGAGGTTAGCGGGGTTGAGACCGGCCTCGTGCCGGTCCCGGCCGGGACGCCTCCCGCCTCTATTTACCACGACGAATGAGGGTCTCGCCAATCGACTACCTCTTGGCGGTGAAGGCGCGTCGGCTGGATTGGGACTGACGGTGACTCAGGAGGCGCGACGCCGACTCCGCTCGGCGGCGAGCTCGGGAATGGCGTCCACGAACACGGTCGGCTGGAGTCGATATATGCCGGCCAGTGGGCGCCGCCCCGGCTCACCTACCGTCCGCGGTTCCCGCTCGTGCTTGTCTCTTTGAAGCACTAAGCGTTCCCTCAACCCGCTGCACACACAAGTCATAACTCCCTCCGCATAGTGTTGAGCTGCCTGCCTCCACTATGTAGACGTTTGGAGGAGGTCAGAATCGACACGCAACCCTCCGAGACGCTCCATCCTGACCCTTCGTGGAGCGACGCGGGCCGTAGAACTGCCGGAACAACTCGTGGGTGCCATCGGCGAGATGAACGATCATGCGGCCGTTATCGGCCGCCACTCACGATCAGGACGACCGCAGCGAGCGCACACCCGACGCCGGTGATCTGCCAGGGCTGGAGGCGCTCACCGAGGACGATCCGCGCGAGCAGCACCGTGCTGGCGGGGTACAGCGAGGATAACGTCACGACGATGCTGAGCGGCCCCTGCCGTGTGGCGAGCAGATACAGCGCATTGGCGAGCATATCCATCACGCCGGCGCCGGCGGCGAGCGCGGTCACCCGTGCCGGCATCCGGATGGACCGCCCGCTGGCAAAGGCCATCACGCCGAAGAGCGACGCCGAAACCAGGCGCGCGACCAGCAGCGGCCACATCCCGGCCTCGGATCCCGTTTGGGCGAGCGACAGGAGGAAGAAACCGATCGCGATGCCTGAGGCGAGCGCGGTGCCGACGGCCGACTGACGGCTGCGCCGTGATGCTGGCGCGTCGCCTTGGGGCTCGGTCCCTCCCTGCTGTCGGCTGACCAGCACGATCGAGAGCATTCCCAAAGCGATGCCCGCGACGGCGAGCGGCACCGGCCGTTCGCCGAGCAGCACCGAGACCACCACCGGAATGGCGACGGCGCAAACGGCGGTCGTCGGCGCCACCACGGCCATCGTTCCGATCGCAAGCGCCTGATACAGCAGCGCAACGCCGATTCCGCCGGTGAGGCCGGCGGCGGCGCCCCAGAGCAGATCAGCCCGTCCGGGCGATGCGTGGGGCAGCAGGGGCAGGATCGACGCGAGCAGCGCCAGCCCGGTGCCCTGGGAGAGCAGGACCACGGGGATGGTGCTGGCGCGCCGGGTCGTGAGGCCGCCGGTGAAGTCAGCGGCGCCGTACAGCAGCGCGGAACCGATCGCCAGGAGGTAAACCAGTTACGTCAGCTCCTTCGATTCCGTGAAGGGCCCGTCGACCACGGTGCGCTTCTGCCCCGAGTACTTGATGCGCCACCCCTTCAGAAGCCCTCCCGATTATGCGCGGAGGGTTGATCGCTGCTCCCGCCATTTGCGTATCGCCCGCGCGTGCTTCGGGTAATGGCCGTAGGTATCGAGTCGAAGGCGACGCCGAAAGCGGGTCTCGTCGCTGACCTGATCATCGGGTACGCCCTGAATGAAAGCAATCAGGCGACCGTGGACCTCGTCCCGCTGCCGCAGTACCTCGGCCAGCGACAAGTCCTTCCTCTGCTCCGTCATCCGGGCGTTGAAGGCATCGATGCCGCCGTAGGTCACGGAATAGCGCGGCGGCCTCCCACCGGCGAGGATGAGCGGCAGATGCGTCAGAGCCTCCTCTTCCCACCAGGTGACGTGCGCGATGACGTCTTTGACCGACCAGGCACCCGCGACACCGGGTTCCAAGAGATCCGCTTCAGACAGCCCGGCGTACGACGTCTTGAGCGCCTCCCACGCCTTGTCCAACCGCGTCAGAAGTTGCCCGCGGCGACTGAAGCCGCGACGCGAAGCCACGGCTACTCGTTCGGAACGATTTTGCGGCTAGCGCAATCGCCGCGCGAGTTGTTTCCCACCCACAGGCCAACCCGTCCCTTGCGACGATCACTCAACTGGTTCACCGCGCTCACCTCCCCGCGGCTTTCTGGACGTCGGGCGGGAAGTCCGAGATCTCCTGCACCTGGCGCACCTCGATGATATCGCCATCCTGCATGGGCGCGCGCTTCGCCCATTCGATCGCTTCGTCCCGGGACTTCACCTGAATCATCCAGTAGCCGCCGACGACCTCCTTCGCCTCGGCGAACGGCCCGTCGGTCACCTTTGGCTTCGCACCCGAGAACCGCACGCGGGCCGCCTTGGCGGGCGGCTGGAGCCCGTCGAGTCCGAGCAGGACGCCGGCCTTGGTCAAGGACTCGTTGTACTTCGTCATCTTGGCGACCAGTTCGGCCGAGGGCACGAAGTCCGCCCCCGCGGCCTCGTACACCTTCGGGATCACCAGCATCATGAAGCGCATCGTCGTCAGCCTCTCGATTTGGGTTTCGGAGAACCGCGCGTGACTGCACGCGGCCTTCGCCGCGGGCCGCAACGTCGCGAACCGGTTTAAGATGATCGGCAGCACGAGATCGCGCACCGGAGGTCTTCCCCGCGGCCGTTGACCGGGCATCTTAGGGACGTGGGCGGACATGGGTCCTTGCTCAGTCTGCTTGAACCCTGAAGGCCCGGTCCGGATCGGCGACGGCCCTTCATCGGAGGCGAACATGTCATCGGATACGAGCGTTGTGCTGGTGCACGGGGCGCGCCCCGGGCGCGGCACGCTTCCCATTCTCGTCGGCCTCCTTGCGCTTGCCGCGCCGCTCCTCGGTCAGGCGAGACCTGGCCGCTTCTATCACGTCAATTATTATCAGGTCCGGCCCGGCCAGGAGAAGGCATACGATTCGGCGCTCGTCAAGGTCGTGACCCCCGTGTTCGACGAAATGGTGAAGCGCAAGGCGATGGTGTCGTATCTGTTGCTCACCAAGGCAGCAGGTTCGGGGGAGTACACGAATGTCGTCATTGTGGAGGTCGCATCACCGTCGGCCGAGGGCACCTTCCAACAGGAGCTCGAGACAGCCTCGCAGGCGGTGTTCCACAAGTCTTGGAGCGACGCGACCGCGCACTTCCCTGAGCTACGCCGATTCGTGCACGCCGAGCTGTACACGCCGGCTGGCCAACGGCCCTAACGGCGGCAGAATGCGGGATGGCCCCCTCGTGAGCCTCGGAGCGAGTCTTGTCCGTTCGAGGGCTCCACCGCCACGCGACCGCCCATCGGTCGCGAAGTGGTGGAGCAGGCCCGCAAGGTCGAGCCGTGGCGATCGTGGACCGCTTCGCCGCCTGGCCGAGTATCATTGCTGTCTCCTTCCTCGAGCTTACCATGTCACGCTCCTTCACATGTCGCGCCGGCGCCGCACTCCTCCTCGCCAGCATCACGATCGCGTGCGGCGGCAGGCTTCGACCCGTCCCGCCCGCGGAACCAGCCGCCCCAGCCCCATCGACCGTGGACCGCATGACGGTCCGTACCGGCGAGCAGGTAGTCGTGGTCGACTCGCCCGTCGTAATTGGCAGACAGGTGGAGCGCATGGTCCAGGACGCGGGTGGGTACATCGAACGCTCGAGCGGCGGCAGCGACGACAACGTGCGGATCGAGGGTAGGGTGCCTGCGGCGCAGCTCGACCGCATCATGGACAGCGTTGCAGGGCTCGGGAAGGAGCGTCGTCGCCACCTCACCGGTGCTGACGTCACCGACCAATACACCGATCTGGAGGCGCGGCTGCGCAGCAACATCGCCCTGCGCGACCGGCTGCAACAATTGCTCGGTCGCGCCGTCACGCTCGACGAAGTTCTCACCCTCGAGAAGCAAATCGCCCGGCTCCAATCCGACATCGATGCCCTCCAGGCGCGGATCGACCAGCTCAAGTCTCAGGTGGCGTTGGCGTCGCTGGCCGTCAGTCTGGAGCGCAAGCGCGTGCTCGGGCCCTTGGCCCTGGTGGGAAACGGGGTCGCGCGGGCCGTGTCGAAGCTGTTCGTGGTCCGGTAGCAGCGTGCGGCGGCCCTCCCCGTTTGTGGAGGCCGTCGGTGCCGTGGGACCGCCAACCGGCGGAGCGGGCAATTACGGTTAGCCCCGGGCCGTCGGCCCGGGGTTAGGGGGCCAGGGGGTGAGGACTCTAGCGGGCGTTGAGACCGGCCTCCTGCCGGTCTCGGAGGGACGCCTCCCGGCTCTACTTACCACGACGAATGAGCGTCTCGCCAATCGACGGAGCGCTGGGTGAAGGTGCCTCCCTCGACGCCTCAGCTTTGAGGGGGCAGCCCGGTCGCCGCGCGCGCGAGCTGCAGGATTGCCGGTGCGACCTCTTCCAGACCGCGTTTGGGCCCCGCCAGCGTGTCGAATGTCTCGAAGCTGGTGAGCGTGTAGAGCATCTCCTCGACCTGCGCCCGCTCGTCCGGAGCAGGTCGTCCATATCGGTCCGTTAGCCGCTTTATCACCGCCCGCACGACGTCCCGCCGGCGCTGGTTGCGCGCGTCCAGTGCGTCGCCCAACTCGGGGTCCAGAACGCCGAGCGCCCGCACCCGGCGGATGCCCGCCCGCCCCGCCTCCCAAAACCGGGCGAACGCGATAATGACCCCCGCCAGGGTGTCGTTGGGATCCGGGCGCTGGAACGCGGCGGCGAGGTGGTTCGGCAGCCCGCCGCGCACCGCGAACGAATCGAACAGAGCCTCGAGGAGCCCGCGCCGCGATCCGAACTGATGATAGACCGTCATCCGGGCGACCCCGGCCCGGCGCGCCACGGCGTCGATACTGAACCGGTCCGCGCCGCCCCGGACTGCCAGCAGGTCGCGGGCCGCGCGCAGGACCCGATTGCGGGTTTTCTCGATCGCGCCCTGCCGCCGGCCGAGCGTGTAGGGACGGGGGCTCATGGAACCGTTGACATTAATTGTACGTACTGTCTATATAAATATATCACCCGCCGCCCTTCTGAGGGATCGGCGATCGAGCCCAGCTGACCCATGGAGGATCCCTATGTCGCTGTACGCCATTGCCGTGTTCTTGCACATCGTCGGGGCCCTCGGACTGTTCGCCGCCCTCGGCCTGGAATGGGCGAGCCTCCTCAATCTCCGCCGCGCCACCGCGGCGGGCCAGGCCAGGGAATGGGTGCGCGTCCTGGCCTCACTCCGCACCGTCGCCGGCCCCGCCGCGCTCACGATCCTCGTCACCGGCATTTACCTCACGGCCACCCGCTGGGGCGGCCAGGGATGGATCGGCGTGGGGCTCGGCGGGTTGGTCCTGATCGCCGTGCTCGGCGCCACGCTCACCGGGCGGCGTACCGGGGCCATCGCGCGCGCCGTCGCTTCGGAAGCCGGGGCCGTTTCGGCTGCCCTCGGCGATCGGCTGCGCGATCCCGTGCTCATGCTCTCGGCGTGGCTACGGACCGCGCTTGCGCTCGGCATCGTCTTCGTTATGTCAACCAAGCCGAGCGGTGCGGGTGCGCTCATGGCCGTGGGCGTGGCCTTGGGTTTGGGGTTCGCCGCCGGCCTTCCCTCCTGGGGCCGCGGCCGTCGCGCGGGGACGCCGGCGCAGGCGCAACCGCCCGCGCCCACGGGAGCCTAACCAGGGTGATGAACAATCGCGCCAGCGGAGCGCGCACGGCTGAAGCCGCGACTCGGCGCCTGCCGCTAAAGCGGCCATACACGTCACTTTAGTGACAGCTGCCGAGTCGCGGGTTCACCCGCGGACTCGACTCGGAAGCGTTTTTCATCATCCTCCTAGACCAGACATCACGATGAATGCTCTCAGCGAGAGGATAGCCCTCGTGACCGGCAGCTCACGGGGCATCGGCGCGGCCATCGCCCGCCTGTTCGCGCGCCACGGCGCTCGCGTGGCGGTTCACGGCCGGGATGCGGCGGCGCTCTCCCTGGTGCGCGCCGACATCGAGCGGGCCGGTGGGCGG
>DATDFP010000224.1:0-12063 GCA_036522535.1 Gemmatimonadales bacterium | reverse complement strand
CCAGCAAGTCAACGAGCTCTCGCAGCACCCCCTCCTTGTCCGTCGCGGTCAGGGGTATTCGGATGCGGGATGGAGAGAGAAGCTCAGACAGTCGCACGCGCGTCCAAGTGTCCTAAACAGTTGAAAATAGTTAACTTCACTCGACGACGCCACGTGGCTGTGTAACCATTCGTCATGCAACGGATTGCCCCATCCCTGCCGGGCCGGCCGCGAGCTCGAGGGCGGCGTGGGCCTGGAGGCGAGTGCCGTGACGGACCTGCTTTCCCTCACGCCGCCCGCGGCGCGGGCCGTGCTCGGCGACTGGGTCGCGGCTCGCGGGGAGCCGGCGTACCGCGTGCGCCAAATTGTGCCGCGGCTGTGGCAGCGGCCGCTCGGCTCGTGGGAAGGGGCGACCGAGCTGCCCATCGCCCTGCGCCGTGACCTGGCCGCAGCGTTCCCCTTGCTCCGGCTGACGCTCGGCGCACGCCAGGAGTCGCGTGACGGCACCGAGAAATTCCTCTGGAAGCTCGCCGATGGAGAAGCCGTGGAGTCGGTGCTCATCCCGGAGGGGAAGCGGCGCACGCTGTGCATCTCGTCGCAGGTGGGGTGTGCGCTGGGCTGCGTCTTCTGCGCCACCGGCCGGATGGGGTTCCGGCGCAACCTCACCGCTGGCGAGATCGGCGCGCAGGTGCGGGAGCTCGTGTTGCTCGATCCGGCGAAGCGGCCGACCAACGTCGTGTTCATGGGCATGGGCGAGCCGCTGCTCAACTGGCCCGCTGTGGACACGGCGCTCACGATCCTGAACGATGCGGACGGTCTCGGCATCGGCGCGCGACACATAACGGTCTCGACGGTCGGCATCCTCCCGAACCTCGAGCAGCTGGCCAGGCGCCCCGAGCAGTTCCGTCTGGCGCTGTCGCTGCACGCGCCCACACCGTCCCTCCGTCATGCCCTGATGCCGATCGAGAAGAAGTACCGGCTCCCGGACGTAATCGACGCGCTGCAGCGCCTGCGGCGGCGGGTGACGCTCGAGTACGTGCTGATCGGCGGGCAGAACGACGCGCTCGAGCACGCGGACGAGCTGGCGGAGGTGGCGCGACCGCTCGCGGCGCTCGTGAACCTCTTGCCGCTCCACCCGGGCGGGGCGCCCGATCTCGCGCCCAGCCCGCCCGCTCAGATGGCGGCGTTCGCGCGCCGGCTGCGGAGTCGCGGGGTGGAAGCCGTGCTGCGCAAGAGCCGGGGCCTCGATATCAGCGCCGCGTGCGGCCAGCTACGGGTGGAACTCGAGGCGCCGCGGCGCGGCGGCAAAGTCCGCCCCCAGGAGCACGCGGGCGTCGAGTAGCCGGGTGCTGTCGAGCTCGATCTCCACACGCCCAACGCCCAACGCCCGGCGCACCCGCTCACCGACGCCGGGCGCGGTCCGCCGGACGGTGATGCGGGTGGAGTCGAGCGTCCCGAGCGAGGCCGGCGCGTTCCCGAACGTGATCACGTCGATTCCCGCCCGGCGCAACACCCGCATCCCCGTCCGAGCGAGGCCCGGCTTCCCGCTCGCGTTCAGCACCTCCACGATGATCCGAGGGGCGCCGGGCCCCTCCCCCGGGATAGGGAGGGCCGCCGCCTCTCTCCGATCTGCGCGGCACGCCGCAACGGCCAACAGCACGGCGCTCAGAGCCGGACGAGTGAATTCCAGAACTCCACCGTCTCCTTGGGAAGGGGCCATCCCGAGCGGAGCACCCAAATCAGCCTGCAGCGCGCCACCTCGATGAGAACCGCATCGCGCTCCGACGGCACGCGCGCCCGCAGGCCGGCCCGCTCGTCGCGCTCGAGATTCCTACCGGGCTCGAGGTAGTCCGCAAGATAGAGCATCCGGCCGACTTCGTCCCAGCCGGCGTAGCCGACGGAGTGGTGGCGCACGGCGTCGAGAACCCCACGGTCGGCTTCGCCCTCCCGGGCGGCGCGGTCGGCCGCCCGTGGACCGTGCTCGAGCTCGTTCGCCGCAGGTGCGTCGCGCAGCGCGTCATGGAGCCACGCAGCCCGGAGCCAGCGGCCACGCTCGGATTCGGGCGCGCGCATGGCGCCCGCCCAGTCGTCGAGCAGGGCCGCCACGCGCTCGATGTGGGCGCGGCGCTTAGGGGTGACCACGGCCCACGACGGCAGGGTCACGCGTCGTTATCCCTGCTCTGAATTAGCCCGCGAAACGCGTCACGCCCGAACCGCAACATCGCTCCCCACCCCCTCCCCCAACACGACGTTGTCGATCAGGCGCGTGGGGCCGACGCGGGCCGCCACAAGCACGACCGTGCGGGCATCGGCCCGGGCGACGGGCCGCAGCTCCTCGTCCACAAGGGCCAGATACTCCGCGCTCACTCCTGGCGCCTTCAAGACCTCCATCCCGCGCCGCTGCAGCGCCGCCGGGTCGGCTTCGCCCGCTCGCCAGGCCTGTTCCACAGCCCGGAGCGCGCGGGAGAGCGCGAGCGCCGAGCGCCGCTGATCCGCGTTCAGGTAGCTGTTGCGCGAGGAGAGGGCGAGCCCGTCCAGCTCACGCACCGTGGGAGCGATATCGATCTCGAGCCCGAAGTCGAGATCGGCGGTCATGCGGCTGACGAGCATCGCCTGTTGGAAGTCTTTGCGGCCGAACACGGCGATGTCGGGCTCCACGATGTGGAACAGCTTCGCCACCACCGTCAGCACGCCCGCGAAGTGCCCCGGTCGCGTGGCGCCTTCGAGTGGCTCCGCCATGGGTCCCGGGGCGATGCGCACCAGGGGCTCGGTGGGATACATCGCCTGCGCCTCCGGGGCGAAGAGGCAATCGACGCCACGCTCGGCGGCGAGGCTGCGGTCGCGCGCGATGTCCCGGGGGTACGACGCGAAGTCTTCCCGAGGGCCGAACTGCAAGGGGTTCACGAAGCTGCTCAGCACCACGCGGTCGGCGCGCTGTCTCGCCCGATCGACGAGCCGCAGGTGGCCTTGGTGCAGAAAGCCCATGGTGGGAACGAAGCCAATGCGCCGACCGCGCGATCGCTCGGCGCGCGACCAGGCGTGCATGTCCTGCGGATTCGTGAGCTCGTGCATGGGCCGGATGAAAACAAACGGCGGCCCCGATTACCTGGAAGGGGTCCCGCATTGTTCCTGCCCTGGGCAGGTACCGGCGCCCTCACTTCTCGAACGAATGCTCCGGCCCCGGATAGCGCCCCTCGCGTACCTCGGCGGCGAACAACCGCGCCGCTTCGCGCACGTCCTCGGCCAGCTTGGCGTAGCGCTTCACAAACTTCGCGGCGAACCGGTCGTTGAGTCCCAGCATGTCGTGCAGCACCAGCACCTGGCCGTCGCAGGCGGGACCCGCGCCGATGCCGATCGTCGGGATGGCGGCGGATCTGGTGATCTCCGATGCGAGCGATGCCGGGATCAGCTCGAGCACGATCGCGAACGCGCCCGCTTCCTCGAGCGCCTTGGCGTCGTGGATCAGCCGCTCGGCGGTGTCGCGGTCCCGTCCCTGCACCCGGTAGCCGCCGAGCGCGTGCACCGACTGGGGTGTGAGGCCCAGGTGCCCCATGACCGGAATGCCCCGGTCCACGAGCGCGCGCACGGTCTCGGCCATGGGGCGGCCGCCCTCGAGCTTCACACCGTGGCACCCCGTCTCCGCCATCACACGCCCGCAGTTGCGGATGGCCTCCTCCTTCGAAACCTGATAGCTGAGGAACGGCATGTCGCAGATCACCATCGCCCGCTCGGTCCCGCGGCGCACGCTCCGGGTGTGGTAGAGCATCTGATCCAGCGTCGTCGAGAGGGTCGTCTCGGCCCCCGCGAGCACCTGGTTCACCGAATCGCCCACGAGCAGGATGTCGATGTCGCTCGCATCGAGCAGGCGCGCGAACAGCGCGTCGTAGCAGGTGAGCACGACGATGCGCTCGCCCCGCTCCTTCATCTTCAAGAGCTCGTGCACCGTGACGGGCTTCGGTACCTCAGTCATGGGACGTGGAACGTGTGACGTGGGACGTGGGGGGTGTGGCGTCCGCATCCAGCTCCGCGATCTCGCGCAACCAGAAGTCGCGGTTCGGCAACTCAGGGTGGGGGATGCTGATGTCCGGATCGCGCACCGTGCGGTCGCCGAAGCGGACGATGTCCAAATCCAGGGTGCGCGGGCCCCAGCGCACCGTGCGTACGCGGCCGCGCTCGGCTTCGATCGCGTGCAGCCGCACGAGCAGCTCGCGCGGCTCGAGCTCCGTTTCGAGGAGGACCATCTGATTCAGATACGCGCCCTGCGGGACCGGGCCGATCGGCGCCGTCTCCTCCACCCGCGACGCCCGCAGCAGCCGTGTGTGCGGCAGCGCCGCCAACCGGGCCCGGGCGTGGGCGAGATGCGCCTCGCGGTCTCCCAGGTTCGACCCCAGCGCCACGTACACCCGTTCGCTCATAAGACTAGACGCAGCAGTCGCAGCAGACGCAGCAGACGCTCAGGGGTGAAGAGACGCTGGTCCGCAGGCCAATCTGCCGACTCATTATCATAAGCTGTTCTCTCCTATGCGTCTGCTGCGTCTGTTGCGTCTGTTGCGTCTAGCCTTTCAAGCCACGCTGGCAAACCCCCGAGTGAGCTCCCGCAGCATCGCCGCCACATCCTCGAGCTCCCTGGTCGCCCGCTCGAGGTCCGAAAGGCCGCGCGCGGCGTCGTTCGCCCGCGTGGCCACATCGTCCGCCTCGGCGCGGTTCTTCCCCGCGATCTCGGCCACGGCGTGGATCCGCTGGCGCAGTTGCCGGAACGCTTGGTCCTGCTCCCCGGCGGCCTCGGCGATCCGCCGCGCGTGGCCCGTCGCCTCGACCGTCGCCGCGACGATGGCGTCGAGCGCCTCGAGGGCGGCCGCCGACAGCTCCTCGACGCCGGCCACGTTCACCTGCCCGCGCCGCATCTGCTCGACGACTTCACCCATCTCGCGGTGGATGTCCTGCACCAGGTCCCCCGCCTCGAGCGCCGCGCTCCCGCTCTGCTCGGCGAGGCGCCGGACTTCGTCCGCGACCACGGCGAAGCCTTTCCCGTGTTTGCCCGCCCGCGCGGCCTCGATGGCGGCGTTCAGCGCGAGCAGGTTCGTCATGTCGGCGAGCTCGCGGATCGACGCGATGAACCCCGTGATCCGGCGGCTCACCTGGCCGAGCTGCTGCACCTTGACCGAGCTCTCGCCGACGAAGGACTTGAGCGCCACCAGGCGCTCGATGGCGCCCCGGATCTGCTGCCGGTTGCGGTTCGCCACCTCGCTCGCGGTGCTCGATGCCAGCGCGGCCTCACTCCCATCCTCGGAGACTCGGCGGGACACCTGCGCCAGACTCTCCGTCGCCTCGAGCCCGCCCGAGACTTCGCCCTGCTCGGCCAGGACGGCCTGCCGGATCGCGTTCGTGGACTGGGCCACCGCGCCCGCCGCCTCGCGCAACGACTCGGCGGCCTTGGCCAGCGTCGTGAGCTGCTGGGTCAGAGTGTCCACGGTGTCCACCAGCGGGCGCCGCAGATCGGTGATGTGGATCGCCGTGGCGAGCTGGTGCGCGAACGTCCGCACCGTGAGCAGATCCTTCGGTCGGAACGCCTTGCGCTTGTGGTGCCCGATCTCCAGCATGCCGATCACCTGGTCGCCGAACTTCAGCGGCACCATCGCGAGGCTCTGCACCGAGGGCGGTGCGTCCGCGATCCGCCTGTCGCGGGCCACGTCGTCGATCACGAGCGGCTCGCCCGCCGCCGCGACCTGGTCGCGCAGCCGAGCGGTGTCGGGCGAAAGGTCGCCCTCCCCACCCGTTCCCAGCCCGGTGCTCCCGCGGTAGGCGAGCCGGAGCGTACGCTCCTGGCGCCGGTAGATGCGGAAGTCCCCCCAGTCCACGAGGCGGTGCGCGAGCCGTTCGATGCGGCGGAAGGCATCGTCGAGGCCGATGTTGCTGGTGATCACCGTCTCCACCGCATGGATGCGGTTCAGCTCTTCGGCGGTGATCGCCTCCTCGAGGATGAGCTTGAACAACAGGCCGAGCGCTCCCAGCGCCGCGCCCGTGAAGACCCAGGCGAGCGGCGGCCAGAACACCACGGCGCTCACGACCGTGCCCGTCGCGATCAGAGTGGCGCCGTAGCTGATGCACTCGTAGCGCAGGATCAGCAGCCGCTCGTCCGGCTCGAGTTTCCCGCGGATGATCAGGGTGAAATAAAAGAGCAGCCGGCTGATCGCGAAGTACGCCAGGCCGTAGAAGAAGAGCGCGGGGATCGTCTCGATGCCGAGCTCGGGCGCGGCGAGGCCGGAGAGGCGGAGCACGACCGCGTAGATCCCGAAGGCCGACACCGATGCGACGAGCTCGCGCCCCAGGTTCGTGAGGGCGGCGCGGACCATCTTGCCATGCCACAGCCAGTCCGTGGCGAACACCGCGACGGCTACGGCGAGCGCCGTCGCGGGAACGCCGACGAGCAGGCTGCCCGCGAGCACGACAAGGCCAGTCTGCGTGACGTAGGAATACTTGCTGAGGGGGACCTGCCCCCCGCGCAGCGCCACTCCGAATGCCACCATCGCCCCGATTTCGAGGCCCTGGGAGAGCCAGCGCCGGTCGGCGATGACGACGGCGAGCAGGACGACCGGCCCGCTCACTGCCAGCGTCTGGCTGTAGAGCCGGACGAGGCGGCCGACGGTCATGCGGCGGGCGCCCCGAGGACGCGGACGGCCGCCGCGAGGTCGCGCACCAGCCGCTCCACCGCCGCGAGGCCGCCCGAGCCAAGCGTCTCGACCAGCGCGCTCCCTACCACCACGCCGTCCGCCAGATGGGCCGCGGCCTCTGCCTGAGCGGGCGTGCTGATCCCGAACCCGACGGCGAGGGGCAGGTCGGACGCGGCCCGGACGCGCGCCACGTGGCCGCCGAGGTCCGAGGGCACCTCATTGCGCCTGCCGGTGACGCCGAGCCGCGAGATCAGGTAGAGGAAGCCGCTCGCGCCGCGGACGGCGCGCGTGAGGCGCTCCACCGTGGTCGTTGGCGCGATGAGCCGGATCAAGGCGAGCGGACTCGCGGCAACCCGGGCCTCGAGGTCCGGGTCGGCACCGGCCGGAAGGTCGGTGAGGAGGAGACCTGAAACCCCCGCGCCGTGCGCGTCCGCGAGGAAGCGCTCGAGGCCGTAGGCCAGGACGGGATTGAGATAGGTCATGACCACGACCGGCACCGGGAGGCGGGCCCGCGCGATCAACTCCAGCACGCGGGGCACCGTCATGCCGTGCTCCAGCGCCGCCTGGATGGAGCGTTGGATCGTGGGGCCGTCGGCGAGGGGGTCCGAGAAGGGCACCCCGACCTCTACAAGATCCGCGCCCGCCGCGGCCACGAGCTGCAGGGCCTCGCGTGAGACCTCGGGGGTCGGATAGCCGGCGGTGAGATACGGAATGAGCGCGGCGCGCGGCGTCCCCCGTCCTGCCTCCTCCCGAAGGGACCGCCAGCGCGCGGCGATCGGGTGCTCAGACAAAATAGTCGCCGACGTTGATGCCGTATCGGACGGGATCGGTGACCTTGACGATCGTGCGGGGGTAGACGCCCTGTGCATCCCGCTGGGCGAGATCGACGAGGAAGCCGGGGTGGAGGATCGCTCCGTCGTGCGTCGCCACGACCCGCACGACCGGCCGGTGGATCTCGCCCACGTCGGGGTTGGCGCTGTGTACCAGCGCGACTTCGTACGTGTCCAGGATGACGCACGTCCCCACCGGGTAGACGCCGACCAGGTTGATGAACGCCTTCACGACCACCGGGTCGTAGCCGCGGCGCGGGTTCCCCAACATCTCCTTCAAGACCTCGTCGGGCTGGATGGGAACCGTTTGGTACGTGCGCCGGCTGGTGGCGGCGTCGAACCCGTCGGCGACCGCGACGATCTTCGAGTAGATGGACGGGCTGCGGGGCCGGACCGACTTCGGATACCCGGTGAGATCCGTCTTCATGTGATGCTCGTAAGCGACGATCATGCCGCGGTAGGGGATCTCTCCGTAGCCGCGCAGCCCGAACAGGGTCAGCACGCCGAGCCAGGGGTGCGCCTGCATGATCCGCCATTCCTCGTCGCTCAACCCGGTCTGTTTGTGCAGGATCTCGAGCGGCACGCGCGACTTTCCGACGTCGTGGAACAGCGCCGCGATGCCGAGGTCGTAGAGCTGCAGCTTGCTGAGACCGAGCTTCCGGCCCAGGGCGACCGAAAAGATGCAGACGTTGACCGAGTGGGTGAACGTGTACTCGTCGTAGTCGCGCAGCGTGGTGAGCCCGACGAGCGAGGCCTCGTTGTTCAGCACCTGGTCCACGATCGCCTGCACGGCGCGCTTCACCTTCTTCACGTTGGCCGTCCGGCCGAGGCGAATGCTGTTGATGACCTCCTTGGTCACCGCCACGGAGCGGGCGTAGGTGCGCTTGGCGGCCTCCTTCTGGCGCTCCTCCTCCTCCAGATCTTCCTCGGTTTCGAGCGGCGGCTCGACGCTGATGAACGAGACGCCGGCGTCCGCGAGCCTCTGGCCCAGCTCGAGCGCCACGTTGGGGCTCGCCTCCTTGGCGGCGTAGGAGAGCAACAGGGAGGCGAAGATCTGGAGCTGCCTGCGGTCCACCCCTTCGTCGATCCGGACCGCGCCCACCCCGCACTGCCGGAAGACGCTGAGGATGTGCGAGAACGAGGCGTAGTTATCGAGGTCGAGGCGCAGCCGCGTGGAATTCACGAAGATGAACTCGCTCTGGAGCCGGACTTCGAGCTCCTTCTCCACCTCGAGAAGGTGCTTCGTCGAGGCGGCGAGGTCGTCCAGCGCCTTCTGCACCTGGTCGTTCTCGAGCGGGTAGAGCTTGAGCGAGCGGAGCGCGGTGTAGAGCACGATGAGAAAGTCGCGGCCGGCGTGCCGCAGGAAGCCGTCCGTGATTTGGACGGTTTCGGCAATGGAGGGACGTCCGGCGCCGCCCGTCATGCCCCAAGGTCCCGCAGCGCGCGGGTCACCGCATTGCGCACGAGCGGCTCCTTGTCCTGCCCCGCGCGCTCCAGCGCCGCCCGCGCCTCCGGCGTGCGGATCTTCCCCAGGGCCATCGCCGCGCAGGCGCGCGTCTCGGGGTCCTCCTTCCTGCCGAGGAGACCTTTTGCGGAGAGCATTCGCTCCAGCGTGGCAACACCCTTGGAGCCCAACAGCGAGCCGAACGCCTCGAAGAATGCCATCTTCTCCGTGAGGTCGGCGTTCTTCAGCTTCGAGCCCGTGACCACCGCTTCGACCCGGCCCGCGGCGTTGCGGTAGCCGCGCGAGCCGAGGAACCGCACTGCGGCGATCCGGACGTCGCGGTCGCCGTCGTCGATTGCCTTTTCGAGCAGCCGCATGGCGGACGGGCTCGCGATCTGGGTCAGCGCCTCCACCACCGCGAGCTTGAGCGAGTGGTCGGTCGTCTGGAGCAGCCGCTCCATCCCGTCGGCGGCGCCGGCCAACTTGAGTCGCCCCGCCAGCCGGACCATCGCGAGCTGGGCCGGCGGGTCCTCGATTGCCAGGGCCTTCAGCACCTCCGCCGGGTAGGCCTGGGCCAGCCGCATCGCCGCGCTCCCGACCAGGGGCTTCACGTTTTCGTTGTTGAGCTTCGGCATCCAGCTCATCAGCGTGGACAGGGCGTCGGCGCGCAGCTCCTGGAACAGCTCGCCGAGCTCTTCCTCAGTCGGCTGCACCGCCGCCTCGTCGAGCGACTGGATCAGCTGCGACAGGGCGTCGCGCTGCGACAGCCGCGCGGGCAGCGTGGCGAGCGTCTGCCGGTGCTCCGGAATGAGCTCACGGGCGCGTTGCTGGATCGTCCGCGTCTCCCGAAGAATGAAGGCCACCGAACGGAAGTCTCCGGCACCCAGGAGGTACGGAATGAAGTTCTCGACGATCGAGATCAGCTCGGCCCGCACCGTGCCGTAGCTCTGGAGCTCGAGCAAGTCGAACAGCATCGATAGCACGTTGCGCCGCAGGTCCTGCGCGTACTCACGCTCGACTTCGCCTCTCAAGTAGTCGATTTCCCGATCATCGAGGAAGTAGAGCGTGGTGTCGAAGTCTTCGATCGAGATCAACCCCGCGGGCCGTGCGGGCGGCGCCTCCTCCGCCACGTGCTGGCGCACCTCGCTCGGCGGCGTCTCGTGGACGATCTCGCTCGCCTCGATGGGGACCGCGTTCTCGCTCGCCAGCTCGCGGAACGTGTAGCTGATGAACTGGAAGTCCTGCGCCCAGAGCAGCGTCACCAGGTCGTCGGGAGCGTCTGCCTGGAGGTTCTTCGCCTGCTGTAGCACGCCGAGGAAGCTGACGATCTCCCCGTCTTCGACGCCGCGCTTGAACGCCAGCGAGCGGACGCCGTCCTTGAAAAGCGTCCACGCGATGCTCTCGCTATGGGTGGCCTGGCTGTAGACGACCGCGTCCTCCCAGCGCATCTGGGTTTCGTCGACGTCGAACACCAGCTCGTCCGTCACCTGCCAGATCTGCTGCAGGGCGGCCCGCACATTGTCCACGGCGCGCTGGTAGACCGGGTTGTTGGCCAGGTAGAGCTGGGTCGCGCGGATTCCCTTCGACAGGATCTGCCACAGCTCCTCGACCTGCGACGGCGGTAATGCCAGCTCGGGTACGGGGGGATTGGGCGAGGAGGCGGGCGAGCGGTAAGTCAGGGCTCAGCTCCGGTCAGTTCGGCGGCCATGGCCACGTCCTTGCTCAGCTCCGGTCAGATCGGCGACCATGGCGACGTCCTTGTCGCCGCGGCCGCTGAGATTGATCAGCACGATGTCGCCAGAGCGCCAGTGCCCGCGGTGACCGATTACCCAGGCGATGGCGTGGGCACTCTCCAGCGCAGGGAGAATTCCCTCCAGCCGCGAAAGGCCCGCGAAGGCGTCCAGTGCCTGCCGATCGGTCACCGCCTCATACAATACGCGACCCGTGTCCTTCAGGTAAGCATGCTCGGGCCCGACCCCTGGATAATCGAGCCCGGCCGACACGCTGTGGGCAGGTTGGACCTGGCCGTCCGCGTCCTGGAGCAGATAGCTGAGGCTGCCGTGGAACACGCCCGGCTTCCCGCGCGCGAGCGAGGCGGCGTGCCGCCCCGTGGCGAGCCCCTCCCCCGCCGCCTCGACCCCTACGAGCTCCACATCGCGGTCGTCCAGGAACGCGGTGAAGATCCCCATCGCGTTCGACCCGCCGCCGACGCATGCCGCCACGGTGCGCGGCAACCGGCCGTAGCGCTCCAGGGTCTGGGCCCGCGCCTCGCGACCGATCACCGACTGAAAGTCGCGCACGATGCGCGGGAACGGATCCGGCCCCACCACCGAGCCGATGATGTAATGCGTCGTGGTGACGTTCGTGACCCAATCGCGCAGCGCCTCGTTGGTGGCGTCCTTGAGCGTGCGCGTGCCGGACGTCACCGGCACCACCCGCGCCCCCATCAGCTCCATGCGGTATACGTTCAGGCGCTGGCGGTGCGTGTCCTCCTCGCCCATATACACGACGCACTCGAGCCCGAAGCGGGCGCACACGGTGGCTGTGGCGACGCCATGCTGGCCCGCCCCCGTCTCGGCGATGATGCGCGGCTTGCCCATGCGCCGCGCCAGGAGCACCTGACCCAGCGTGTTGTTGATCTTGTGCGCGCCGGTATGGTTCAGGTCCTCGCGCTTGAGGACCACGACGACGCCTGGACCCACCTCCGCGCCGAGCCGCGGCGTCTCCGTGAGCGGACTGGGGCGTCCCACATAGTCCTTGAGCAGCCCGTCCAGCTCGGCCCAGAAGCGCGGGTCGCTCTTCGCTTCATCGTAGACCCGCTCGAGCTCCTCGAGCGCCGCCATCAATGTCTCGGGGACATAGCGGCCGCCATACGGTCCGAAACGGCCCGGGGCGGCGACGCCGGGGAGATCGCTCACGGCCATTCCCCAATGCGGAATGCGGAATGCGGAGTGCGGAATGTCTCCAATGCGGAATGCGGAGTGCGGAATGCGGAATTGCAGGGGAAGGTCGATCCCACGAGGTCGCCACGCGGCAAGACCTCCGCGCGGTCAATTCCGCATTCCGCATTCCGCATTCCGCATTGAATCATGGTCCCCGGCCTTCCCTCGGCACCCCCACCAGCTCCCGTACGGCGGCC
>DATDFP010000223.1:0-5490 GCA_036522535.1 Gemmatimonadales bacterium | reverse complement strand
CTGCTCGATGAGGTTGATGCCGAGAGCCGCTCCGGCCGGGTAGCGGACGCCGTCGCGCTGCAACGGGTTCAGGTGGAAGTCGAGACGGTGCTCCGGGCGCTGCGGGAATACCGACCGCCGGCCTAGACGCGGCGCACGGACCCGGTCAGTGCCCGTCGGCAGGCGGGAGCGTGAAATAGAACGTCGCACCCTCATTCACGTGACCCTCACCCCAGACCCGCCCACCGTGGCGGCGCACGATGCGCTGCACGAGGGCCAATCCGACCCCGCTGCCCTCGAACTCGTCGCTCCCGTGCAGGCGTTGAAACACCCGGAACAACTTGGCCGCGTAGCGCATGTCGAAGCCCGCACCGTTGTCCCTCACGTAGTAGACTAACTCGCCGCCGTCGCTCCGCGAGCCGATCTCGATGCAGGCGTCCGGACGACCGCGGGTGAACTTGAAGGCGTTGCCAATGAGGTTGGTCAGCACCTGGCGGAGCAGCGAGCCGTCGCCCGCGGCGGGTGGCAGGGCGGCGATCGTGACCTTCACCTGCCGTTCGGCAACGGCTTGGCGTACCTCGTTCACGACCGCGTGTGCGAGGGAGGCCAAATCGACCGGTGCAACGTCCAGCTCCTTTCGGCCGAGCCGAGAGAAAGCGAGGAGGTCGTCAATCAACCGCCCCATGCGCTGCGTGCTCTCACGCACGGTGCCGAGGAGACGTCGCCCCTCGGCAGGGAGCACGGTCCCGTACTCTTCGAGCAGGGCGTGAGAAAAGCCGTCGATCGCACGCAGCGGAGCGCGCAGGTCGTGAGACACCGAGTAACTGAAGCTTTCGAGCTCCTCGTTCGAGTTCTTGAGCTGCAATGCAAGCCGCTCCAAACGGTGCTGCCGCTCCTGTAGCTCGGCGTTGAGGCGACGCATCTCGTCCTTGTGACGCTCCGCCTCGCGTAAGGCCACCGTGCGCTCCTGAACCCGCGACTCCAGGTCCTGATTGGCCTCGCGCAGCGCGTCCTCCATTTGTTGCCGCTCGGCGATCGCCCGCTGCAATGAGGCGTTCAAGCGGGATAAGCTCCGGCGGTTGCGATAAAGATCGACGAACACGGCAATCTTCGATCGCAGGATTTCCGGGTTGATCGGCTTCGTCAGGTAGTCGACGGCGCCGGCTGCGTAGCCTTGCAGGACGTCCTCTTCCTCCATCATGAGCGCGGTCAGAAACAGAATCGGCACCTGCCGGTTGCGCTGGCGTCGTTTGATCATGCTCGCGAGCTCGAACCCGCTCATGCCGGGCATCCGAATGTCGAGCACGATGGCGGCGAAATCCTCGTTCAGGAGCGCGAGCAAAGCCTCGTCCGCGGACTTGGCGAGGACGAAGCGACAGCCCGTAGATTCGAGCGTCGCCTCGAGCGCTCCGAGGTTCGCCGGTTGATCGTCCACCAGCAGAATGCTGACGCGATCCTCCGGGGGGCTCTCGGTGGCCGGCACCCCTCCGCCCTCTAGCGGTGCAACCATACGCGCAGGAGTGAAAGGAGCTGGTCGCCATCGACGGGTTTGGCGATGTAGTCCGAGGCTCCCGCCTGGAGGCACTTCTCACGGTCTCCCTTCATGGCCTTGGCCGTCAACGCGAGAATCGGCAGGGTTCGGAAGCGCGGATCGCTCCGGATCTCCCGCATGGTCGCGTAGCCGTCCATCTCCGGCATCATGATGTCCATCAACACGGCGCTCAAACCGGGCGTGTTCTGGATGACCTCGATGGCCTGACGCCCATGGATGGCGCCGAGGACCTCCATTTCGTTATTCTCGAGCAGGCTCGTGAGCGCAAAGATGTTGCGGGCGTCGTCGTCCACGACGAGGACTTTCCGGCCACGCAGCACCTCGTTCGAGCTGTGCAGCCGCTCCACGAGCTGTCGTTTCGCTTCCGGCAGATTCCGGATGACGCGGTGCAGGAAGAGGGCGGTCTCGTCGAACAGACGCTCCGGCGACTGCACGTCCTTCAGCACTACGCTCTTGGCCAGGGCTCTGATCTGCTCTTCCTCCTCCTCGGTCAGCTCTTTCCCGGTAAAGACGACGATGGGAACGTCCCGCAGCCCCGGCTCGGCCTGGATGCGCTCCAGCAGCTCGAACCCGCTCATGTCGGGTAGCCGCAGATCGAGGACGCAGCAGTCGAAGTGCGACTCCGAGAGCGCGTGCAGCGCTTCGCCCCCCGACCCAACGGCAATGATTTCGATGTCGTCGTGGGCCAGCAGCCCGACGATACCCTCACGCTCGGCAGCATTGTCCTCGACGACCAGCAGCCGCTTCGTGTGCGGGGTGGCGTACGTCTTGAGGCGCTCGAGCATGCCGCCGAGGTCTTCCGTCGTGGGGGGCTTGACGAGATAGGAGAAGGCCCCATGGGAAAGACCGTGCTGCCGTTCTTCGTCGATCGAGATCATCTGCACGGGGATGTGCCGGGTGACGGGATCGAGCTTGAGATTGTTCAGGACCGTCCAGCCCAGCATGTCGGGAAGGAACACGTCGAGCGTGATCGCGGTCGGCTGGTACTCGCGGGCGAGTGCCAGTGCCTTCTCGCCGCGATTCGCCACGACACCTTTGAAGCCGTGATCCCGCCCGAGCTCCAGCAAGACCCGCGCGAAGTGGGGGTCGTCGTCCACGATCAGCAGCACGCTATCGCCCTGGACGATGGCGTCGCGGTCGTCCGGCACCTCCTCTTCGCGCGCGACGGTTTGGATGGGCAGCATGGGCGACGAATCGCTCGCGCGGCCGGCCGCTTCGCCCGCGGCCGTGGTCGCCCCACGCGACGGACCTCCGTAGGCGAGGGGCAGGTAGAGCGTGAACGTGCTGCCTTCGCCGGGGGTGCTGGAGAGGCGGATTTCCCCGCCGAGCAGCGTGGCCAGCTCGCGGCTGATGGCGAGCCCGAGGCCGGTGCCGCCGTACTTGCGGCTGGTGCCGGCGTCCGCCTGGTGGAACGCCTCGAAGATGAGCTTCTGCTTCTCGGGCGCAATGCCGATGCCGGTGTCGGTGACGGCGAACGCCACCGCGCTGCGCGCGGTCGACAGCACCGGATGACCGGCCGACCAGCCTTCGGCCGCCGGGCGCACGGCGAGCGCAACCTGGCCGCGCTCGGTGAACTTGAAGGCGTTCGACAGGAGGTTCTTCAGGATCTGCTTCAGCCGGGTGGAGTCCGTGCTCAGCGTGCGTGGCAGGGCAGGGTCGAGCTCCACGCGCAGCGCCAGGTTTTTCGACTCCGCGACGTGGTGGAACGTGCGCTCGACGCTGTCCTTCAGCGACGCAAACGTGGTCTCCTCGGCCACCACGGTCACGGTCCCAGACTCGATCTTCGACAGGTCGAGGATGTCGTTGATCAGGGTCAACAGGTCCGTCCCCGCGGAGTGGATGTTGCGCGCGAACTCCACCTGCTTGGGCAGCAGGTTCCCGCCCGGGTTCTCGCCCAGTTGCTGGCCGAGCAGCAGGATCGAGTTCAGCGGCGTCCTCAGCTCGTGCGACATGTTCGCCAGGAACTCCGACTTGTACTTGGACGTGAGCGCCAGCTCCGCCGCCTTCTCCTCCAGCGCGCGCCGCGCCTGCTCCACTTCCTTGTTCTTTCGCTCGACCTCCACGTTTTGCTCGGCGAGCTGCTTCGCCTTCAACGCCAGCTCCTCGTTGGTCCGTTGCAGCTCGGCCTGGCGCGTTTGCAGCTCGATCGTGAGCTGCTGTGACTGCTGCAGCAGGTTCTCCGTGCGCATCGTCGCTTCGATGGTGTTGAGCACGACCCCGATCGACTGCGTGAGCTGCTCCAAAAAGATGAGATGCGTGTCCGTGAACGGATGCAACGATGCCAGCTCGATGACGGCCTTGGTCTCGCCCTCGAACAGCACGGGGAGCACGACGACGTTGGTGGGTGGCGCGTCGCCGAGACTGGACCGGATCCGCGCGTAATTCTTCGGCACGTCCTGCAGGAGGACGCGCTGCTTCTCCACCGCGCATTGGCCCACCAGCCCGTCGCCCAGCGCGAAGCGGCGCAGTTGATCGGTATCGCGGGCATAGGCCGCGAGCGGCTGCAGCTCGCCGGTCTCCTCGGCCCGCTGCAACTGGTAGATCGCTCCCTGCTGAGCCTTGATCAGAGGCGCGAGCTCGGACAAGAGCATCTTGCCGACGGTCACGAGGTCGCGCTGTCCCTGCAGCATGCCCGTGAACTTCGCCAGGTTGGTCTTGAGCCAGTCCTGCTCGCGATTGCGTTCGGTGGTGGCCCGCAGGTTGCCGATCATGGTGTTGATGTTGTCCTTGAGCTCCGCCACCTCCCCGCGCGCTTCCACCTGGATGGAGCGCGTGAGGTCACCCTGCGTCACGGCCGTCGCGACTTCCGCGATGGCGCGCACCTGATTCGTGAGGTTCGCGGCGAGCAGGTTCACGTTACCGGTGAGGTCTTTCCAGGTGCCGGCGGCGCCCGGGACGTTCGCCTGGCCACCCAGCCGTCCCTCGACACCGACCTCGCGGGCCACGTTCGTGACCTGCTCGGCGAACGTCGCCAGCGTGTCGGTCATGCTGTTGATCGTTTCGGCCAACGCCGCGACTTCGCCCTTGGCTTCGACCGTCAGCTTCTGCCGCAGATTGCCGTTCGCGACGGCGGTCACGACCTTCACGATCCCGCGCACCTGGTCGGTCAGGTTCGCCGCCATGACGTTCACCGAGTCGGTCAGGTCCTTCCAGGTCCCCGCCACGTCCGGCACCGCCGCTTGCCCGCCCAGCTTGCCCTCCGTGCCCACTTCCCGGGCCACGCGCGTGACTTCGGCGGCGAACGACCGCAGCTGGTCCACCATGGTGTTGATCGTGTTTTTCAGCTCGAGGATCTCGCCCTTCACGTCCACGGTGATCTTGCGTGACAGGTCGCCCTGCGCGACCGCGGTCGTCACCGCTCCGATGTTGCGGACCTGATCGGTGAGATTCGACGCCATGAGGTTCACCGAATCGGTGAGATCTTTCCAGGTGCCGGCGACCCCGGTCACGGCCGCCTGGCCGCCCAGCTTCCCGTCCGTGCCGACCTCGCGGGCCACGCGGGTCACTTCGGACGCGAACGCGTTGAGCTGGTCGACCATGGTGTTGATCGTGTTCTTGAGCTCCAGGATCTCGCCCCGGGCGTCGACGGTGATCTTGCGCGACAGGTCGCCCCGCGCGACGGCGGTCGCCACCTCGGCGATGTTGCGGACCTGCCCGGTGAGGTTGCCGGCCATCTGATTGACGTTGTCGGTGAGATCCTTCCACGTCCCGGCCACGCCGGGCACCGCCGCCTGACCGGCGAGCTTGCCCTCGGTGCCGACCTCGCGGGCCACGCGCGTCACTTCGGACGCGAAGGCGTTGAGCTGGTCCACCATCGTGTTGATCGTGTTCTTCAGCTCGAGGATCTCGCCCTTCACGTCGACGGTGATCTTGCGCGACAGGTCGCCGCGGGCGATCGCGGTCGCCACGTCGGCGATGTTGCGCACCTGACCGGTCAGGTTGGACGCCATCGAGTTGAC
>DATDFP010000222.1:0-3876 GCA_036522535.1 Gemmatimonadales bacterium | reverse complement strand
GGCGCGCAGCGCCTCGAGCCGCAGCTCGCTCCCCGCCGCGAGCGCGAGCAGCGCCAGCCCCGCGTCGGAGAAGAAGCGCAGTGCCACCGTCTCGTCGCCGCGCACGAGACCGAGCCACCGTGGCCCGGCGGCGAAGCCGATGAGCATGTAGCCGGTGAGGCGCGGGAGGCGCGCGCCCTTCGCGATGTCGCCGCCGAGATGCGCGGCGAGCAGCAGGAACCCGAGCGCGAGCGTCGCCCGCGCTTCCAGCGGCCCGCCCGCGGTGACGCGATGAAGCAGGGCCATGATCAGGCCCAGGGCGAGCAGCATGCCCCATCGCATGGGCGGCAAAGATACCGGCGCGCGCGGGTTTTTGACAATGCACGAGAGCGCCGATATTTTCAGCTGGTGACCCCTAAAAACTGGATTGAGGCCGTGCGCTTCGGGGACGATGGACTCGTCCCCGTCGTCGCACAAAGCGCCCTGGCGGGCGAAGTCCTCATGGTGGCCTATGCCGACCGCGCGGCGCTCGAAGAGACACGCGCCACGGGCGAAGCCCATTACCACAGCCGCTCGCGCGGGGCGCTGTGGCGCAAGGGCGAAACGTCGGGCCACACCCAGACGGTCCTGGAGGTCCGCGTCGACTGCGATGGCGACGCGGTGCTCTACCTGGTGCGCCAACGCGGCCCGGCCTGCCACACGGGCGAGGCCACCTGCTTTGGAGAGCGGACCGGGGGCACCCTCACCCGGCTCGAGCGCACCGTCGCCGAGCGCGCCCGCACCCGGCCCGCGGGGTCCTACACGGCGACGCTCCTCGACGCCGGGGTCGTGAAGATCGCCCAGAAAGTGGGCGAAGAGGCGGTCGAGACGGTCGTCGCCGCGACGGCAGAGGACGAGTCACGGCTCGTGAGCGAAGCCGCGGACCTGTTGTACCATCTGCTGGTGTTATTCGCGGCGAAGGAGCTCCCCCTCGACCGCGTGCTCGAGGAGCTCGAAAGCCGGGCGCGCTAGGTCAGATGGCGTTCGTCCACCTTCACACCCACAGCGAGTACTCCCTCCTCGACGGCGCCAACCGCATCCCCGACCTGCTCGACCGGGTCAAGGCGCTGGGCATGGACTCCATCGCGGTCACCGACCACGGCAACCTGCATTGCGCGTGGTCGTTCCACTCCGAGGCCAGGGCGCGCAAGCTCCGCCCGATCCTGGGCTTCGAGGCGTATCTCGCGTTCGGCAGCCGCCACAAGCGCGAGAAGCCCGCCGATGCCCCGGCCGCCTATTCCCATCTCGTCTTGCTCGCGAAAACCCGAGTCGGATACCAGAACCTCGTCAAGCTCTCCTCTATCGGATTCCTGGAGGGCTACTACCGCCGGCCGCGCATCGACCGGGACGTGCTGGAGCAGCACGCCGAGGGGCTGATCTCGCTTGCGGCCTGCCTCTCCGGGGAGATCTCCCTGTACCTGCGCCAGGGGAATTACGAGGCCGCCAAAGCGAGCGCTCAGTTCTTCGCCCGCGTGTTCGGAAAGGACGGCTTCTGGCTGGAGGTGCAGAACCACGGGATCGCGGACGAGAAGCTCGTGACCGAGGGCATGTTCCGCCTCGCGGCGGAGCTCGCGCTCCCGGTCGTCGCGACCAACGACGCGCACTATCTAAGGAAAGAGGATGCCGAGGCGCACGACGTTCTGCTGGCCATCGGCACCGGGAAGGACCTGGACGATCCGAACCGATTCCGCTTCCTGGGGCGGGAGAGCTACGTCAAGTCGGAAGCGGAGATGCGGGCCCTGTTCCCGGATCATCCCGAGGTCCTGGCCGAGAGCGCCCGCATCGCCGAGCTGTGCGAGTTCGACTTCGAGAAGCGCTACTTCCTGCCGCAGTTCCCCAGGCCCCCGGAGTTCGCGTCAGACAACGACCTCCTCATCCACCTGGCCCGGGCCGGGGCCAGGCGACGCTACGGCGATCCTCTGCCGCGAGCGGTCGAGGAGCGGCTCGACTACGAGCTGGGGGTGATCTCGCGCACGGGGTACGCCGGCTACTTCCTGATCGTGTACGACATCGTCAGGGCGGCGAAAGACCGCGGGATTCCCGTGGGGCCGGGGCGCGGCTCGGCGGCCGGCTCTCTCGTGGCGCACGCGCTCGGCATCACCGACATCGACCCGCTCGAGTTCGACCTGCTGTTCGAGCGGTTCTTGAACCCGGAGCGCGTCACGATGCCGGACATCGACCTCGACTTCTGCTTCGAGCGGCGGGGCGAGGTCATCCAGTACATCCGCGAGCGCTACGGGCGGGATTCGGTCGGGCAGATCATCACGTTCGGCACGCTCAAAGCCCGGGCCGCGTTCCGCGACGTGGCGCGGACGCTGCGGGTCGAGCCGGGGGAAGTGGACCGCTTCAGCAAGTTGATCCCGGCGGGGTGGCAGGGCATGAACGTGACGCTCGCAGAGGCGCCGGAGCGCTCGCCGGAGCTCCGGGCCCTCGCCCGCCAGGACGAGCGGGTCCGCAAGGTCCTCGACCTCGGCGCCCGGATCGAGGGCCTGGCGCGCCACGCTTCGGTGCACGCCGCGGGCGTGGTGATCGCCCCGGGGCCGCTCACCGACTACGTCCCGGTGTGCCTCGCCCCGCAGGAAGCCGACGCGATCATCACGCAGTACGACATGGTGGGCCTCGAGCAGGTCGGGATGCTGAAGATCGACGTGCTGGGCCTGAAGACCCTGACCGTGATCCACGATGCCGTCCGGATGGTCGGCGAGCGGCACGGTGTGACGCTCGACATGGACGCGCTCGATCTCGAGGACCCCGAGGTCTACGCCCTGCTCCGCGCCGGGCGCACCGCCGGGGTGTTCCAGTTCGAGTCGCCGCTCGCCACCGACTGCCTGCGCAACATGAAGTGCGACCGGTTCGACGACCTGGTGGCGGCGAACGCGCTGCTCAGGCCCGGCCCGCTGGACACGGGCATGCACCTCGTGTTCATCAACCGGAAGCTGGGCCGTGAAGCGGTGCGCTACCCGCATCCCGCGCTGGAGGAGATCCTCAAGCCGACCTACGGGGTGATCACCTACCAGGAACAGCTGATGCGGATCGCCAACGTGCTCGCCGGCTTCTCCCTCGCCGAAGCCGACGTGCTCCGCAAGGCCGTCGGAAAGAAAGACCCGGAGCTGATCCGCCAGGAGCTGGGGCGGTTCGTCGAGCGCGCGGTGGAACGCGGGCACGACCGCCGGGTGATCGAGGACATCGCCGCTCTGATCGAGACGTTCGGCCGCTACGGCTTCAACAAGTCGCACGCGGTGGCGTATTCGGTGCTGTCCTACCGGACGGCCTGGCTCAAAGCGCATCACGCGCCCGAGTTCATGGCGGCCCTGCTATCGTCGGAGATCGGCAACACGGACAAGGTGGTGCAGTACATCAACGCGGCGCGGGAGCTGGGCCTCGAGGTGCTGCCGCCCGACGTGAACGAGTCGGGGTTCAAGTTTACCGTGGTCGGCGAGCGCCGCATCCGCTTCGGGCTCGGGGCGGTCAAGAACGTCGGCGCCGGCGCGATCGAGTCGATCATCCGGGGGCGAGAAGCCGGCCCCTACCGCTCGCTCGTGGACCTGTGCGAGCGCATCGACCTGCGACTCTGCAACAAGCGGGTCATCGAGGCGCTCGTGGATGCCGGGGCCTGCGATTCTCTCGGCGGCCACCGCGCCCAGCTCGTCGCCGCGCTCGACGCCGCGTTCGCCGAGGCGCAGGCGCGCCAGGAGGAGCGCGTGTCGGGCCAGCACGCCCTGTTCGGCGAGGAGGGCCGCAGCCCGCATCCATCATCCCGCATCTCGGATGTTTCGCCCTGGACCGAACACGAGCGGCTGGCCCGCGAAAAGGCGGTGCTCGGCTTCTTCATCTCCGGGCACCCCCTCGCCAAGTACC
>DATDFP010000221.1:0-6523 GCA_036522535.1 Gemmatimonadales bacterium | reverse complement strand
GGTGAGGACCCCAAGAGGGGGCCAGGGGGTGAGGACCCCCAGAGGGGGCCAGGGGGTGAGGACCCCCAGAGGGGGCCAGGGGGTGAGGACCCCAAGAGGGGGCCAGAGGGTGAGGACCTCGCTCCATCAGTCGATACGGCGTCCCGTCACTTCGATGTGCCGGTAGCGCTCGATCCGGCCCGAGCCGCCGACGAACGCCGACGCGAACCAGCCGACGAGCCCGACCACGATCGAGCCGAGGATCGCCGAGCCGAGGCCGGCCAGCTTGAACCCGGGCACGAGCCAGTGCACGATCTCGAGCGAGATGCCGTTCACGACCAGGATGAACAGCCCGAGGGTGAGCACGGTCAGGGGCAGCGTGAAGATGAGGATGAAGGGCCGGATCACGGCGTTCACCAACCCGAGCATTAGCGCAGCGATGATGAGGTGGCCGGGAGTATCGATCTTCACCCCCGGGACGATCGTCGTCGCGGCCCAAAGGCCGAGCGCGGTGATGACGAGACGGTAGAAAAACCCTCTCATCGGGCCTTCCACTCGGCCAGGTTGCGCTCGATCTGGCGCGAGTGCTTCTCGAGGTGCTCGCCGTAGATCGCGAGCCAGTCTTCGACGGCGTAGCGGCCCGATTCGGTGTGCTTGCCGACCCGGTGCCAGTCCGTATCCGTCATCCGCTTCAGCAGCGGGACCGTGTTCGCCCGCACCGCCTCGACCGTCGCGAGGGCGAGGTCGATCGGATGCGCATGGTAGTCGAACGCCAGAGCCCAGCGGTCCTGGTCGTATCCCACGATGAGGGGCTCGGGCTCCGCGAGCAGGTAGCGCAGCCGCATGTGCGCGTTGGTCTCGCTGTCCGCGCAATGCACGATGATCTCGTGCGCCGACCACCGACCCGCGGCGGGTTTCCACTGGAGCGCCTCGGGAGGCACCTTGGCGAGCGCGCGCTTGAGTAGCGTGGGCCCGTGCGCGTAGCGCTCGATCAGGGCGGCGCGCTCGGCGGGGGTGTAGGGCATGCAAACGCCTCCGGAGGTGGACCTGGTGTCCGCGCGCGAGCAGGGGCGCAGCGTGCTGCGCCCCTACGCCGGCCGGGCTTCTGACCGGTAAACCGGGCGGTGCTGATCGGCGCCGATCAATTCACGCCCTCCTAAACATACTCAGCGCGCGCGTCCGGCGACGAACCGCGCCGTGACGCCCGGAGGCACGCGCACGCCGAGCCGCTCGTCGAACAGAATGGCGCCGGCGAGCGAATCGCCGACCCGCGTCGCCCCGATCCCGGCGAACGGCCCGAGCTCCGCCGGCCAGCCGAAGACCAGCGCCTGCTCCGGCTGGCCAAACCACGTGACCGCGAGCGTCTCGGGTGGCACCTGGAAGACGAGCGTACCCCGGAAATGGCAGGCCCGGCGGACGACGACACGCCCGGTGTCGAGGACGATCTCGGCGAGCTTGAACCGGTCGCCCATCTGCGGGAGCGTGAGCGTGTCGCCGTGCGCGACCACCCAATGACCGGCGTAGCGCTCGGCGTAGCGGCGGCGCAGGTGCATCGCGGAAGAGCGGCAGGGATCGGAGGGCCCGCAGGCGATCAGCAAGAGGAGCACGATGGGGACGGTCCTCACCCCCCGACCCCCTCTCCGGTAGGTCCTCACCCCCTGGCCCCCTCTCCGCTATGCGGAGAGGGGGAACGATGTGCGAGTGTCGTTCCCCGTCCAGCGAGTGGAGATGGGGTCGGGGGGGGAGGTCTCAAGGCGTTACGCTGTCCGTCGCTCGGATGCCAGCGCTGGTGGAGTCCGCTACGCGCATCGCCTTGCCGACGCCGCTCGCCCCGGGGATGCGGGACTTGGCGAGCATGCTGTCGCGCTGGCGTTCGCTGAGGGAGTCTCCCGCGGCGGACGATTTCTGGGCTTGGCCGCCGCACGCGGCCAGCAGAAGACCGACGGCTACCACCTGTCGCGCACGCATTCTGCCTCCAGGATTTGCCCGGTAAAGTGAGACGTCACACGTTGCATGTCACACGCCCCACGAAAGGGGGGGCGGCTTCGGGCGACGTGTAACGTGTGACGTGTGACGCTCACGCAGGTAGTCCCTTGCGTATCACCTCTTCCATCACATCCCCAAACCGGTCGATCTCCGCGACCGTGGTGTAGACGTTCGGCGTCACCCGCACGCAGCTGAACTCCTTGTGCACGATCGGCGTGACGATGATGCGGTGCTTGTCCCACAGGTAGGCCACGAGCTTGTTGGGATCCATCCCCTCGATCGCCACGCTCGCGAGCCCGCACGATTGCGCCGGGTCGTAGGGGGTGAGGATCTTGACTCTGGGGAGCCTCTCGAGCCGCTTCGCCCAGCGCTGGAACAGGAGCCGGAGCCGCGCCGCCTTACGCTCGGCCCCGATCCCCTCGTGGAACGTCAGGGCTTCCGCGATCGCGTTGTGATTCGCGGCCGGGTGGGTCCCGATCTCCTCAAACTTGCGGATGTTGCCGTTCATGTCCGGCGGCGCCGCCATGAGGGGCCAGATCGTTTCGATCTTCGCCTTCCGCACATACAGGAACCCGGTGCCATGCGGCGCGAGCAGCCACTTGTGGAGGCTCGTGCCGTAATAGTCGCAGGCGAGTTCGTCGCGGGTAAACGGGAAGTGGGCGTAGGCGTGCGCCCCGTCCACGATCACGTCGATCCCACGCGCCCGCGCGAGCTGCACGATCTTGCGGATCGGGAAGATCTGGCCGGTGAGGTTCGTGATGTGACAGACGTGGATAACCTTGGTCCGGGGCGTGATGGCGCGCTCGATGCGGTCGGCGAGGTCGTCCTGCGAGGGCGGGGGTACCGGGAAGCTGATCTCCTTGACCACGATCCCCTCGCGTCGCTCCCGCTGACGCCACGTGGTGAGCATCCGCGGGTAGTCCTGGTTCGTCGTGAGCACCTCGTCGCCTCGCTCGAGCCGGATTCCGAGCTGCACGATTTCCAGTGACTCGCTCGCGTTGCGCGTGATCGCCATCTCTTCGGGGTCGCACCCGAAGCTCGCCGCGAGCCGCTGGCGCACTCCCTCGATCTCGGGCTCGAGGATCTGCCACATCGTGTAGGCGGGAGCGGTGTTCGAGTACTCGAGGTAGCGCCGCATCGCGTCCTGCACGACGCGCGGGCTCGGGCTCACGCCCCCGTTGTTCAGGTTGATGAGCGTCCGGTCGAGCGTGAAGGCCTGCTGGACCTCGAGCCAGAAGTCCTCGTCCCCCCCGATCTCGGCGGGCGTCCGGCCGCCGGCCTGCCGCGCCAGATCCAGGATGCGGTCGAGCCCGTCGTTCCTGAGCGCGGGAATCCCGGCCCCGGCTGCGACCATGGACCCGAGAAAACGGCGGCGTGTCGGCATGGCCTCAACCCCCCCCAAGACGGCGGCGAACGAGCAGTCCGTACGCGACCAGGTTCACCGCCAGCGCGAACGAACCGAGGATGAGCTGGCGCGGCGGCGTGAGCCCCGCGGGGTACAGCGTAGGAATGACGTAATGCTCGATGAAGCCGCCCGGATACCCTTCGAGCCCCGCCCGCCTCCGCAGGTCGTTCTCGACGGGCGTGAGGGGGCAGATCCAGCCTTTGTATTCGATGAGCACGCCCCACAGGGCGCACGGGAGGTGCGCCCACGCGACCGAGCGCCAGCGCCAGGCGAGGAACCCGCCGAGCACGACGAACCCTACGAACGTCGCGTGCAGCAGCACGACCGCGTCGGCGAGCAGGCGGTAGGCCATCGTCGAGGTCTTGTTAATACAGCGAAATCCCCCGCCGGGCCAGGGTCGCAGCCGTCGCGCTGAGCCCGCGGATCGTGCTGTGCACTCTGGCCCGCCCGGCCTCGGAGCGTATACTGCAGCACGCCCCATCGAGCTCGAGAGGCACCTCATGCGCACGCCGCTCCTCATCCTGATCGCCCGCCCTCGGCAGCCCGACCGGCGCGCCCACCCAGGCGGAGACCGCCCCGCGCGCCGCGTACCACTCGAAGCGGCATCTCGAACCCGGATCCCCCTGAACGCCGTTACCGCGCTCATCACCCTCAGCCTCGGCTCCTTCACCGGCACGTTCGCCCAGAGCGCGGACGGCGGCCGCTGGGAGCGCGAGGCGCGCAACGTCACCATCATCCGCGACGATTGGGGCATCGCGCACGTCTACGGGAAGACCGACGCCGACGCGGTGTTCGGGATGGAGTACGCCCAGGCCGAGGACGACTTCAACCGCATCGAGGCGAACTACTTGAACGCGCTGGGCCGCCTCGCCGAGGCCGAGGGCGCTGCGGCGATCTACGGCGACCTGCGGATGAAGCTCTTCATCGACCCCGACTCCCTTCGGAGGCAGTACCGCCGCAGCCCGACCTGGCTCCGGCGGCTGATGAACGCCTTTGCCGACGGGCTGAACTTCTACCTCTATAAGCACCCGGAGGTGGAACCGCGCGTCATCACGCGCTTCGAGCCGTGGATGGCGCTGGCGTTTACGGAAGGGAGCATCGGGGGTGACATCGAGCGCGTGAGCCTTCCGGACCTCGCGGCGTTCTACGGCGGCGCGCCGGCCGGCGCGGCCCCCGGGGGAGGCGACGGATCCCCTGCGGAGCCCGGCGGGTCGAACGGCATCGCGATCGCGCCGCGGCTCACGAGGGGGAATCATGCGCTGCTGTGGATCAACCCGCACACGTCGTTCTACTTCCGCTCCGAGCTCCAGATGGCGAGCGACGAGGGGCTCGATGCCTACGGCGCCGTGACGTGGGGGCAGTTCTTCGTCTATCAGGGGTTCAACCGCAGCTGCGGCTGGATGCACACCTCGAGCGGGGTGGACAACATCGACGAATTTCTGGAAACCGTGGTCGAGCGGGGCGGCCGCCTCTACTACCGCCACGGCGATCGCGACCTGCCGGTCCGCGCCCGCACGGTTACCGTGCCCTTCAAGACCGACAGCGGCATGGCGCAGCAGACGTTCACCGTCTATTACACCTTGCACGGCCCCGTCGTCCGCCGGCAGGGCGACCGGTGGGTGAGCGTCAGCCTGATGCAGAACCCGGCCAACGCCCTGATTCAGTCCTACACGCGCACCAAGGCGGGGGACTACGCGGCGTTCCGGAAGATCATGGAGTTGCACACCAACTCGTCGAACAACACGATTTTCGCCGACGCCGAGGGGAACATCGCCTACTTCCATTCGAACTACATCCCGCGGCGCGACACGGCGTTCGATTGGACCCAGCCCGTGGACGGCAGCAACCCCGCCACCGACTATCGGGGCGTTCTATCCATCGACGAGACGCCCAACGCCATCAACCCCGCCGTGGGCTGGGTCTACAACTCGAACAACTGGCCCTGGTCGGCCGGCGGTCCCGACAGCCCGAGGCGGGCGGACTATCCCCGCTACGTGGAGACCGGCACCGAGGAGACGCCGCGCGGCTACCACGCCCTGCGGCTCCTCGCGCGCCCCACGTCGTGGACGATAGACTCGCTGATCGCCGCGGGATTCGACTCATACCTCCCGGCCTTCGAGCGCATGCTCCCGCCGCTCGTGGCGGCGTACGGCCGTTTGCCGGCCTCGGACTCGCTCAGGGCGAGCCTCGCCGACGAGCTTGCGGAGTTGCGCGCGTGGGACTTCCGCTGGGGGGCCACCTCGGTGGCGACGTCGCTGGCCGTGTTCTGGGGCGGCGACGTCCTGCGGCGCGTCGCGGACGAAGCGCGCCGGGCGGGCGTGTCCGGCATGGCCTACGCCGCAGAGCGCGCGACGGACGCGGAGCTGCTCGCGTCGCTCGCGACGGCCTCGGGCCGCCTCAGCGCGGACTTCGGGTCGTGGCGGATGCCGTGGGGGGAGATCAATCGGTTCCAGCGGCTCGACGACGCCATCACGTCCCACTTCGACGATGCGCGGCCCAGCATCCCCGTGCCGTTCACCTCATCGCTGTGGGGGTCGCTGGCCTCGTTTGGCGCCCGCGCATACCCCAACACGAAGCGGTGGTACGGCACGAGCGGCAACAGCTTCGTGGCCGCGGTCGAGTTCGGCGACAGCGTACGGGCAAAAGCGGTCACGGCGGGCGGCGAGAGCGGCGACCCCGGCTCGCCCCACTTCGCCGACGAGGCGGGCCGCTACGCCGCGGGCAACCTCCGGGACGTCTACTTCTACCGTTCGCAGCTGGTAGGGCACACGGAGCGCGGGTACCATCCCGGCGGCTGACGCGGTTCGCCCCTTCATATCCCTCTTGAATCCAGCCATGTCGAGACCGCAGGTTGCACAGCTACGGCCGCCGAGTACGATATAGAACACACGGGTAGGAGAAAACGGTCATGACGCACACCTACTGGCGCGGGCTCGGCTGGTGCGCGGCCGGGCTGGCCCTCGCCGCGCAGACGAGCACCATCGTCGAGTACGCCCTTCCCCGGCCCCGGGCGTTCCCGCACGACCCCACGGTCGGCCGAGACGGGATCGTGTGGTACACAGACCAGGCGAACAGCTACATCGGCCGGCTTGACCCGGCGAGCGGAAAGGTGACGGACTATGCGACGCCGACTCCCGCCTCGGGGCCGCACGG
>DATDFP010000220.1:0-4339 GCA_036522535.1 Gemmatimonadales bacterium | reverse complement strand
AGTCAGGTCGACAGTGACGTCGCCGGCGGTCATGCCCGGGCTCAGCAGCGCGTAGCCCTTTGCGATCACGTGCACCTCGTCTTGCGTGCCCAGACGCTCGAACAGGGAGCCGGCGGACGAACCCAGAAACGCCAGGCCGAGGGGCCCGATCGACACGAGCCCCGCGGCCGCCCCGGCCGCGGCGCCTAGAGCTTTACTCAGAAGCTTGCCTAACCAGTCCGCGCTGTAGACCGCGCTGATCTCGACAACAAGAGGAGACTCAGCCCGTAGCGTCTCCCGAAACAGCAGGTCGTCGTACGGCTGTCCCCGTCGCCTCGTCTCGGCGGCGAAGTCCAGTCGTTCGCCACTCGCGAGCCTCACCCTTCTCGCCGTGCACACCGCCGGAGTTCCCTCGCGGGGGTAGACCAGCGTAAACGCGATGACGTTCTCCTGGTCTTCCCAGTAACCGTTCTCCTTGACTGTCACGGCCTTGAGCCGCACCTGCACGAGCTTCGCCATGCGCATGAACCGTTAACATAGGGTTGAGCCGATGCGGCGAGCAACGCTTGAGCGGTAGCCGTCGAAAGCGCGGGGCCCCCTAACCGCGTGGGCCACCGTCGCGAGGCCGACGTGCCGCATCCGCCTGCGCCCTCGGACTCGTATCTCTTGCGACCCATGCGCAGCCTCTCGCTCCTTATCGCCATCGCGGTCGCGGTCGGCCTCCTGGTCCATGGGCCGGGGCGGTCGGCCCGGCTGATCGGCGCCGCCGCCCCGTCGTCCCGGGCGCTCCCCGACACCGGTCGAGCCGCTCCCGAGCTCGCCAACGACAGCTGGCTCAACACCGACCGGCCGCTCCGGCTCGCCGACCTCCGCGGCCGCGTGGTGTTGCTCAACTTCTGGGTCTACACCTGCGGCAACTGCACGCGCAGCCTGCCGTCCCTCATCGATTTCGACGGGCGATACCGCGACCGCGGGCTCACGATCATCGGCATCCACACGCCCGAATTCCCTCCCTATTCGGGGGAGCACGACCGGGAGAACGTGCGCCGCGCACTGCGCGCCTACGGCATCGAGTATCCGGTCGCACAGGACAACGACCGTCGCACCTGGGACGCCTACGGCATCCGCTACTGGCCGAGCTACGTGCTCGTGGACCGGCGCGGCAGGATCCGCTACGCGGACGCCGGGGAGTTCCACGAGAACGACGCCACACACCGGCAATGGAGCCGGCGCATCGAAGCGCTGCTCGACGAGCGCACACCGGGGCTCCACGTCGCCGCGACCCCCGGGCCCGGCGGCACTCGTTTGACCCTCGTCGCCGAGCCCGGCACCGAGATCAATGCCCGCCTGAAGCCGGCCCTCGAGCTCCGGGGCGGCGCCGTGCTGCGTTTCGACTCGCCGCACGTGAGCGCCGACTCCGCCTACTTCGCCGACGCCCCCGACGCGTTCGCCCCCGCGGGCGCGAGCCTGAAGGGTGCCATGGTTCGTGCGAGCGTGTGTTCCAGGGGTGAGCGCGTCTGCCGGACGGTGACGCTGCCGATCGATCCCTGACTCGTGGCACGACGCCTTTGATTGGCTCATCGGCGGCGTGAAGAGGCGCCTTACAACGTAACGTCGTAGCGTCGTATGACGGTGATTACGGCGTAGCGTCGTAGCGTCATGCAACGTAGCTTCTCCCGCCATGTCAGACCCCGAGTTCCCCAACCTCAGCGTGCTCGCTCATCCGCTGATCCAGCACAAGCTCACGATTCTGCGCGACCGGAGCACGGCGACGCGCGACTTCAAGCAGCTCGTGAACGAGATCGCGATGCTCATGGCCTACGAGGTGACGAAAGACCTGCCCGTCGAGGCGGTGGAGGTGGAGACGCCGCTCGAACGGATGCGCGGCGCGCGCGTTGCGGGAAAGAAGCTCGTGCTCGTGCCGATCCTGCGCGCCGGGCTCGGCATGGTCGAGGGAATCGCCCAGCTGATTCCCTCGGCGCGCGTCGGGCACATCGGCATCTACCGCGAGCACGACACCCTAGAGCCGGTGGACTACTACTTCAAGATCCCCTCCGACGAAGACGCCCGCGACTTCTTCCTGCTCGACCCGATGCTCGCCACCGGCGGCTCGGCGGTCGACGCCGTCAGCGCCCTCAAGCACGCGGGCGCCCAGCGGATTCGCTTCCTCTGCCTGGTCGCCGCCCCCGAAGGCGTGCGGCGCATGCTCCAGGCCCACCCCGACGTCCTCATCTTCGCCGCGGCACTCGACCGCCAGCTGAACGACCACGGCTACATCCTGCCCGGGCTGGGGGATGCTGGGGATCGACTGTTCGGGACGCGATAGGGCGTCACACGTCACACGTCCCACGTCCCACGTTGCACGAAGGGCGCGGGGCGATCTTGCGACGTGGGACGTGCGACGTTCGACGCACTTGACATTAATCGTCACTCCAAGTAGTTATGACGAAATTCGTCACATTTGCCGAATATGACGTAAAATGTCCAGAGTCTACGTTGCCCTCATCGCCGACGCCGTCCACTCCCGCGCCCTCCCCGCGGCGCGGCGCGCACGCCTCCAGTCCGCGCTCCGCGCCGCGCTGAAGGATCTCAACACCCGCTACCGCCGCTTCCTCGCCGCGCGCTTCGCCGTCACCCTCGGAGACGAGCTCGAGTGCCTGCTCAAGTCCGCCGAACCCGTGTGGGAGATCGCCCACCAGCTGCGCTTCCGATTCCCCGAGGTGGAGTGGGTGGTGGCGTGCGGCCGCGGGCCCATCGCCACGCCCCTCGCCGCCACCGCCCCCGAGGTGGACGGCCCGTGCTTCCACGCCGCGCGCGCCGCGATGGAACGGGGCAAGGCGCAGCGCCTGCTCCTGGCGTTCGGCGGCTTCGGGCCGCGGCTCGAGCCCCTCGCCGATTATTACTCGGCGCTCTACTGGGGCTGGACCCCGCGCCAGCGCCGCGCGGCCACCCTGCTCCGCCTCGGTCCGCCCGCCTTCGCCGCCGCCCAACTCAAGGTCGATCGCAGCGCGGTGTCTCACCTGGCCCGGCGCATGGCCTGGCCCCTGGTCGCGGCCGGGGATAAGATGTTCCGTGCGGCGCTCTTGGAGGCCCCGTGAATCCCCTCTTCCCCGTCCCGCTGCTCGCGTACACGCTCGCCGCCACCTTCTGGCCCCGTCTGGTGGACGGCCAGCGCCGCGGCCGGGTGCTGCTCCTCGTCGAAGCCGGCATCCTGATCGCGACGCTCGTGTCGGGAATGTATCTCGCGAGGCTCGCCGTGCCCCGCGCCGCGGTGCTGGTGTGGGGCCGGGCCGCGCTCTTCGCCACGGGCTACCTGTACGTCTGCTGTCGCGGCACGGTGCTGATCCGCGCCGTGCTCGAGGTCCCAACCCTGCACATGCGGCGGGATCAGGACCGGACCGCCGGCGCGGTCGACGTCGCCCGCGGGCGCATGATCGGCGCCCTGGAGCGCGCGCTGGCTCTCACGCTCATCCTGCTCGGGGAGTACGGGGCGGTGGGATGGATCATCGCCGCCAAGTCGCTGGCGCGATTCAAGGCGCTCGAAGACCGGGAATTCGCCGAATACTTCCTGATCGGAACGCTGGCCTCCTACCTGCTCGCGGTCCTCGCCGGCGTCGGGATGCGGATCCTGCTGGGGCGCAACCCTCCTTAGCGCTCTTGTGTCAGAGAGTTAACCGAGATCGCCGCTCCTGGAGCCCGGTGGACGAACGCGAACTGATAGCCCGAGTCCGCGCCGGGGACGGCGCCGCGGAGCGTGCACTGTACGATGCGCACGTGGACCGCGTGTACCGGCTGGCCTACCGGCTCGCGGGTGACGACGAGCTCGCCAGGGAGTTCACGCAGGACACCTTCGTCCGCGTCTTCGAGCGGCTGGGTTCTTTCCGGGGCGAGGCGAAACTCTCGACCTGGTTGCACGCCGTGGCGACCTCCGTGGTCCTGAACGGGCTTCGCAAGGCGAAGCGGTTCCGCCAGCGCGAGACGGACCTCGACGAGGCGAACGGGATTTCGGGCGGCCCGCCGCCGGCCGAGCCGGATCTGAAAAGGCGGCTCGCCCAGGCCATCGACCGGCTGCCCAGGGGCTATCGTATCGTGTTCGTGATGCACGACGTCGAGGGCTACACGCATGAGGAGATCGGCGCCGCCCTCGGCATCGAGACGGGGACGTCGAAGGCACAGCTGTCTCGCGCGCGCGGGAAGTTGCGCGAGGCGCTGGCAGACTTCGCAGGAGAGTGGGTGTCATGACTGGAGACCGGTTCGAACGGCTGCTGCGGGACGCGGCGCAGGACTATCACCGCCCGCCCGAGACGCCGCGCGAAGAGATGTGGCGCCAGATCGTGGAGGCGCGCGCAAGGCGGCGCAT